>NZ_JBGQOH010000004.1:0-237444 GCF_052113745.1 Cryobacterium sp. W22_MBD10_FK3 | reverse complement strand
GGCACCCTGGTGAGCTGCCCGGGTCGCCCCAGCGAGCGGCATCCCGCGAGAGCGGGGATGTGGTCACCTCAGCGCACGGAGGCAGCCACACGGCCGCTCTTGCGAGTTGGCGCACGCTCATTCTCGCGAGTAGCCACAGGGCACCCTGGTGAGCTGCCCGGGTCGCCCCAGCGAGCGGCATCCCGCGAGAGCGGGGATGTGGTCACCTCAGCGCACTGAGGCAGCCACCCGGCCGCTCTTGCGAGTTGGCGCACGCTCATTCTCGAGATCCCGGCGAGCCGCATTTCTCGCGAGAGCGGGGTAGTGGTCACCCCAGCGCACTGAGGCAGCCACACGGCCGCTCTCGCGAGATGCTTTGCCCGAGATCGGGGAAGTGGTTAGGTGGTGGCGACCAGGTTGACCGTTCCGGTGCGCGGGGTGTTTGTGACCGAGGTTCCCACGTGCACCGCGAAGCTGCCGGTCTCGTACTGCCAGCCCTCGTCCCAGTTGGCGAAGGCGCGGGCGGGCAGACCCAGCTCGAGCAGGGCGGATGCGCCTGCCTCGAGAGAGACCGCGGCGAAGCCGGCCAACCAGCGCACGGGCCTGTCGATCGCGCTGTCGGCGCGACTGAGGTAGACCTGAACCACCTGCTTGCCGGCCCTGTCGCCGGTGTTGGTGACGCTGAGGCTGAGCCATCCGTCGGTACCGGCCGAAACCGTCGGCGCGATCGTGGGCTCGCCCAGCTCCCACTCGGTGTAGCCGAGGCCGAAGCCGAACTCGTAGGCAGGCTCGGTGCCGGCCTTCAGCCAGGCCCGGTAGCCGATGTGGATGCCCTCGTCGTAACGCAGCACGCCGTTCACCGGGGTGACATCGAGCACCGGCACGTCGGCGAGCTGCTTCGGCCAGGTGGTGGGCAGGCGTCCGCCGGGCTCGGCCTGGCCGAAGAGCATGTCGGCCAGGGCGTTGCCGTATTCCTGGCCACCGAAGTAGGTGAGCAGGATGGCCTGCACGTCGCCGCGCCACGGCAGCAGCACCGGTGAGCCTGAGTTGACCACGACGATGGTGCGCGGGTTGGCGGCGACGACGGCGCGCACCAGTTCGTCCTGCCGGCCGGGCAGGTCGAGGTCGCTGCGGTCGAAGCCCTCGGACTCCACCTGGGCGTTGGTGCCCACCACGACGATCGCCACATCGGCGACGCGAGCCGCAGCGACGGCCTCTGCGAGCAGACCCTCGGGGTCGGAGTCGTCTGCCTCGATGCCCACGGTGATGCCGAAGACCCCGGCCATGGTGTCGTCGCGGGAACTCAGGTCGAAGACCACGGCGAGGTCCAGAGGTTCACCGGCGACGGCGTCGATGCGGGTGACCACCGACGGCGGCGACATCAGGTTGGCGCCGAGATCGCCGCCCGCCGACAGCCCTTCGCCCTCGTGCACGACAACGCCGCCCACCAGGATCCGGCCTGGGCCGACGGACGCGAACCCGAACGGCACCGTGCCGGTGTCGGTCGGGGTCCAGGTCATCGACAGCTCGATGGAGTCTGCCGTCGTGACCGGGGCGTCGCCGCCGAAGTAGACGAGGGAGGTGGCGAGGCGGTCCTCGGTGAACAGCACCGACCCGTCCGCGGCCAGAAAGCGCACCAGCATGCCGGGTGTGCCGGTGGCCGGGTTCACGATCGTGGCCAGCGGCAACTCGGCGATGCCTTCCTGCACGACGGCGCCGATCGAGTAGGTCACCTCGGCGTCGGGCAACGCGGCACGGATGCCGTCCACCGGCGTGATGATCGTCTCCGGCAGCACCGTGGCGCTGCCGCCGCCCTGGGTGCGGGCGTACAGGGCATTGTGTCCGATCACGGCGACGCGGCTGAGCGCATCCGCCGCCAGCGGCAGGGAGCGGTTCTCATTGCGCAGCAGCACGCTGCCGGCCGTGGCGGCCTCGCGGGCGAAGGCGATGCCGTCCTCCACGGTGACCGGCACGGCCTGCACGGCGTCGAAGCCCTCGAGGGCGCCCACCCGGGCGGCCAGGCGCAGGATGCGCAGCACCTTGCGGTCGATGTCGGCCACGTCCACCTCGCCGGCTTCGACCGCTGCCACCAGGGCAGCGCCCCAGAAGCCGTCGGGGCCGGGCATTTCGAGGTCCTGCGAGGCGCGGGCGGCGTCGGTGCTGCGCACGCCGGTCCAGTCGCTGACCACGACCCCGTCGAAACCCCACTCGGAGTTCAGCGGGGTTTCGAGCAGCTCGTTCTCGGTGGCGGTGACGCCGTTGATCGAGTTGTACGAGCTCATCACGAGCCAGGCGTGCGACTCGGTGACGGCCTTCTCGAACGCGAGCAGGTAGAGCTCGCGCAGGGCCCGGTCGCTCACCTCGGTGCTGGCGGTGAAACGCTCGGTCTCGTAGTCGTTGGCGATGTAGTGCTTCGGGGTGGCACCGACGCCGTTGTCCTGCACGCCGGCCACGTAGGCGGCGGCCATCTCGGCGGTGAGCTGCGGGTCCTCGCTGAAGGCCTCGAAGTGCCGGCCGCCGAGCGGGGAGCGGTGCAGGTTGATGGTCGGGCCGAGCACCACGTCCACCCCCTTGCGGCGGGCCTCGACGGCCGACATCGCGCCATACCTGGCGGCCATCTCGCCGTCCCACGTGGACGCCAGGGCGGTACCGGACGGCAGGTTCAGCGAGGGGGAGCGTTCGTCCCAGACCTCGCCGCGCACACCGCTGGGGCCGTCGGAGACGAGCAGGCGGCGCAGGCCGATCTTCTCGATCGGCCAGGTGGTCCAGAAGTCGCGGCCGGTGAGCAGCTGCACCTTTTCCTGAAGGGTGAGCTGGTCGATCAGCGCGCTGAGTCTGGCGGTGTCGGCCTCTGAGGTGAACGGCATGAACGAGTCCTTCCTTCAGCGAGCCGCTATGCCCGCTCACGATGCCGCCGGCAGTGGCGGGTGTGGCCACAGCCTAGCAACCGAAACCGACCGCCAGTAGGTTTTGGCCTGATGGGGGCGCCTGTAGGGTGACGGCATGAGCCTTGATGCCCCGACCCGACGGTATGCCAAAGGCGCGGCCAAACGCCGCGAGATCCTCGACGCGGCCCTCGCCGTGGTGGCCGAGCACGGCTACCGCAACTCCTCCCTGCAAGAGATCGCGGATGCCGTTGGCCTCACCAAGGCCGGCGTGCTGCACTACTTCGACTCCCGGGAGGAGCTCATGGCCGAGGTGGTGCGCGAACGCGACACCCACGACCGGGCCAGCTTCGGCGGGATCGAGACCGACCTGCTGGGCACGCTCAGCCGCACCATCGAGCACAATGGCACCGTGCCAGGGCTCGTGCAGTTGTACTCCAGGCTGGTGGTCGATGCCGAGGCGCCGGAGCATCCGGCGCACGAGTACGTGCGGGAGCGCTACGCCTTGCTCGTCGACACCCTGGCCGCGAGTGTTCGCGAACGGCAGCGCGCGGGCTCGGTGCGCGCCGATCTCGACCCGATCGTGGTGGCGCGGGCCGCGACGGCGCTCAGCGACGGCCTGCAGCTGCAGTGGCTGCACGACAGGACGGTCGACATGAGCGGGGTCTTCGACGCCGCGCTCGAGCTGATGCTCGGCACGACGCCCCGCGGCACAGCGTAGGGCTCAGGCTTCCACCTGTTCGAGAGCCGCTGCGGCGCGCTCCGGGCTTCCTTCGGCCAGGCCCAGGTCGATCGCGGACCGGGAGGCGAACCAGAGCACCAGACCCACGATGAGCACGGTGGCCTCGGTCACCGTCAGTGCCCAGATGATGCCGGGTAACCCGAACCAGAGGTTGCCCAGCAGCACGATCGGGATGAACAGCACGCCCTGGGTCACCGACATCACGGTCGCAGCCGCTGCCCGCCCTGTGGCCTGGAACAGCGACGTGATGAGTCCGGTGAACCCGTTCGCGATCATGGCCACCAGCTGCGCGGTGAGAATGGCGACGCCGAGCGTGAGCACGGCGGGGTCGGCGACGAAGGCGGAGAACACCTGCTCGCGGAAGGCGAAAACCGCGCCGGAGAAGACCAGCGCGATACCGCCGACGGTGACGAAGGATGCGCGCAGCGCCGAGCCGAGCCGGTTCTTGTCGCCCTTGCCGTAGGAGTAGGCGAGCAGGGGCAGTACACCGATCGTCACGCCCATCACGAGGAACTCGGGTACCTGCGCGATGCGCACCGCGACCCCCATCGCCGCGAGCGGACCATCGCCGTATGCGGCCGCGAGGTTGTTGAGCACCAGTGACGTGACGATCAGGAACGCGGACTGCAGCAGGGTGCCGACGCCGACCCCGAGGACCGGCTTCAGCACGCTCGGAGCGAGAGTGAACCAGCGCGGGGCAAGGCTCACGTGCTCGCTGTTGCGGGTCAGCCAGAGAACGAAGTAGACGACCACCCCCACGTTGGCCAGGCCCATCGACAGCGCTGCTCCGGCGACGCCCCAGTGCAGCACGAGAATGAACAGCACGTCGAAGACCAGGTTGGCAACGACGGATGCAATCAGCCCGATCATCACCTGGCGCGCGGCGCCCTCCGCCCGCACGATCTGCTCGAGGCAGACCGCAGCGGCCAGAACGGGTACGAAGGCGAGCATGACCCCGACGAAGGCTGTTGTCGGAGGCACGGCGGCGGCATCCGCTCCGAGCAACGACACGAGCGGATCCAGCAGGAGCAGTCCGATGCCACCGATCACCGCTCCGGCGATCAGGGATCCCCAGAGCGCGAACGAGGAGACCCGTTTGATGTCGGCGGCCTGGGCGGGGTCGTGCTCAGCCGCCCCGAGCAGGCGCGAGATCATGGCGCCGCCGCCGACCCCGAAGACATTGCCGATGCCCATGACCAGGCCGAGGATCGGCGAGCCCAGGGTGATCGCCGCCAGCAGCGCGGTGTCGTGCAGCGAGCCGATGACGCCGGCGTTGATGAGGTTGTAGAGGGCGCCGACGATCATGGCGGCGGCCATCGGCACACAGAGGTGCACGAGGGCACGCACGATCGGGGCGGACGAGAGGTACCAGCGGTTGGTGCCGACAGCGTCGGCCCGTTCCGCGCTTTCGGGGTGGGGTGCAGGGTTCATGGTGGTTTCCTTCTGGGCAGGTTCGAGCGCGCGTCGACGGCTGCCGATGCGGAAATGGGGGGAGGATGTCGGGCGCGCCGATGGCGCGCCGATGGCGCGCCGATGGCGCGCCGGTGGACGCGGGGTGTCACGAAGCAGGTCCGCGCGCGCCGAAGGCAATCGGCGCGCGGGAGAATGCGGGCGGCGGGGCCGCCAGGCACGTGGTGAGGGCGAGGCCGGGTTCGACCGTGCCGGCTACGACCGTGCCGGCTACGACCGGGTCGGTTGCGGCAGTTCTCTGGTGATCTTCATCAGCAGGGCGTGCAGGGTACCTCGCTCCGCCTGGTCGAGCGGGCCGAGAATGGTCTCGCCGGCGTCGGTCATCGCGGTGTCGAATCCGGCGATCAGGTCGCTGCCGGACGGCGTCGCGTAGACGCGTTTTCTCCGCTCGTCGCCGCCCTCCGAGCGTCGTTCGATGAGGCCGCGGCGTTCGAGCCCCTGCAGGAGGCTCGACACACTCGCCGCACTCGTGCGGCTCACCTCGGCGATGTCACGCTGGATCGCACCGGGGTTTTGCACCAGGTAGCCGAGCACGAAACTCTGCGCGTGGCTGAGTTCACGTTCCCGGATCCAGTCTTCGCCGGCCTTCATCTGAGCCCAACCGATCCAGCGGAAGAGTTCGAGGCTGGAGGTGCGGTCTCGGTCTGGTGCGTTCATGATTAGAAGGCTAACCGTTAGATCTCGAACTGTCAACCTTCGAACTACTGGTCGGATTGTTGCTCCGGATGAACATTCGTGCAGTGTTCCTCGACCGCCCAGACAAGCGAAGTTGACCCGGCGCGCGAGCGGTCGCAGACTGAAGCCGTGGACACTGAAGAACGTCAAGACCATGAAGACCAGGCGGTCTCCCATGTCATCGACCGGCTCGCGGAGAAGTTCCCCGACCGCCCCCGGTCTCTTATCGAGGAAGTGGTCTCGGAGGAACGCCACCTGCTCGACGACAAACCGCTCCGCGATTACATTCCGGTGTTGATCGAGCACGGGGCCAAGTCCCGATTGCGCACGGCCGCCAGAATGGCCGAGACCGCCAGCTAGTCGGTCCCGCGCGGCGTGGTCAGTGCTGGGTGCTCCCCTTCCCCTTCGCTTTGGTCGCGGCCAGTTCGGTGATGCGAGCCGCGTGGTCGGGCACCGGCCGGTTGAGTTCCCGCGGCGGTCGCTCGTAGTCCGACGCCGGCGGCCGGTGTGGGATGTGCACGACCGGCGGCTCCAGGTGCTCGTAGGGCACGAGCGAGAGGAAATGGCTGATCATGTTGAGGCGAGCGGCGCGCTTGTCCTCGCTCTCCACCACCCACCAGGGGGCCTCGGCGATGTCGGTGTGCACGAACATCTCGTCCTTGGCCTTGGAGTAGTCCACCCATTTCGTGATCGAGAGCACATCGGTCTCCGAGAGTTTCCAGCGCCGCATCGGGTCCTGTTGCCGTGACCTGAACCGTGCCTCCTGCTCCGTATCGGAGACGGAGAACCAGTACTTGATCAGCAGGATGCCGTCCTCCACCAGCATCCGTTCGAACAGCGGCGCCTGGTGCAGAAAACGCCGGTATTCGTCGGGTGTGCAATAGCCCATCACCTTCTCGACCCCCGCCCGGTTGTACCAGGAGCGGTCCATCAACACGATCTCGCCCGCGGTCGGCAGGTTCTTGATGTAGCGCTGGAAGTACCACTGGCCGCGCTCGCGCTCGGTGGGCACGGGAAGGGCCACCACCCGGGCGATGCGCGGGTTGAGGTATTCGGTGACCCGCTTGATCGCCGAGCCCTTGCCTGCGGCGTCGCGGCCCTCGAAGATCACCACGATCCGGGCGCCGGACTCGCGCACCCACTCCTGCATGGTGACGAGGTCGGCCTGCAGCCGGCGCAGTTCCTCCTCGTACAGTGACTTCTTCATCCGCGGTGTCGCACGGGGTGTCTTCTTGGCCATCAAGCGCTCCGTCCAGGTGATTCGAGTGCGCTCAGCGTACCCGGCGGGCGGCCGCCGTCCATAGCGTTGTACACACCGACTGCCTAGGCTGATCCCATGAGCGACGGCACGAAGTCCACCCCCTGGCAGCTCACCACCGCCCCTGGCACCTCGACCTACTCGATGTACCGTGACGGCGACGAACTCGTCTGCCAGGTCGGCTCCACCACGCTGAAGTACCGGGCCAGGGCCGTCGACGACCTGCACGCCTGGCTGGTGGAGCAGGGCGACTGGGTGCCGCTCGGCGCCACCGACGAGCAGAAACCGGCCCCGGCAGGCAGCGTCGAAGCCTGGGGACGCGCAGAGGACAACCCCGTCGGTGGCTGGTACGGCTTGCGCAAGGGCTATCGCGGCCGGTTCGGCATGTATCTGCCGCCGCTTCTGGAGTACCTCGGCCTGGTCGAGCTCACGCACGAGAAACGCAACAACTCGATGCGGGCGCTCTGACCCGCTCGGGGCACTGCGTGGCCGGGCGGAGTCCGGCTAGGCTGGCCGAACCGACCGACGAAAGGAGACCCGGATGCGCACTCGCACGCTGATGCCGCCGCTGGGCTCCCCGGCGTCACCGACCGCCCGCCTGTCGGTGGCGCTCGGCCTGAGCCTGGGCACCGGATTCGGTCTCGGCGCGCTGATCCTCGGCGGCCGCGGCTTCGGCGAGGTTCTCGCCCTGGCGGCCCTGTTCACCCTGGCCGCCTCGGCAGTGGCCGTCACCGGCGCGGCCCAGCAGGTGCTCGCCATCCTGGTCATGCTGCTCACCGGCGCCCCCACCCCAGTGGCCCGGCCCTACCCCGAGCTGGCCTCCCAGGTCGGCCAGAGCGTTCCGGATGCGCCGGGCAAGCCCCAGCCGCGCGCCCCAGGCCGCGTCCTCCCGGTCGCCTAGGGAGCCTTTCTCCGCGAGCGCACCCGCCGGGTGCCCGCAGCCCTGTCGCGACCATACGGTTCCCATTTTCCGTATTCCGACCGGGAGTCTCCCATGGACATCTATGCCTTCGGCCCCATCGCGGCCGTGCTCGACGCGGCCTACGCCGTTCTGCACAACCTCACCCTGTTTCTCATCCCGCTCAACGCGGCGAACGCGGCCGCCCTCGCCGTGATCGTGCTCACCCTCGCCCTGCGGCTGGTGCTCATCCCGGTGGGGGTGTCGCAGGCGCGCGCCCAACAGGTGCGCCAACGCCTCGCCCCGCGCCTGACCGAGCTGCGCCGGCTGCACGGCGGCAACCCGGAGCGACTGCAACGCGAAACGGCCGCGCTCTACGCCGCCGAGAACGCGTCGCCGCTGGCCGGATGCCTGCCGCTGCTCGTGCAGGCGCCGATCCTCTCGATCGTCTACGGCCTTTTCGTGCTGGGCACCATCAACGGCCACGACAATGCCCTGCTCGCCGGCGGCCTGTTCGGCAGCCCGCTGGGCACCAGCATCCTGGCGGGTTGGGGCGCCGGTCCTACTCCGGCGGCGCTCGTGGTCGGTGGCGTGCTGCTTGTCGTGCTGCTGACGGCCCAACTGCTCAGCCGGCGGTTGATGCTCGCCCAGGGCACCGCATCCGCCGCGGCCCCGGCGGCCCCGGGCACGGCGGCAGTCCCGCCGACGGCTCCCGGCGCGCTCTCGCCCGCGGCGCAGGCGACCATGACCGGGGTGCTCAGCTGGCTGCCGCTGATCAGCGTGGTCTTCGCGGCGTTCGTGCCGCTGGCCGCGGCGATCTACCTCACGGTGAGCGCGCTGTGGGGCGTCACCGAGCGCGCCGTGCTCTGGCGGATGCTGCGCCCGGCCCGGTAGCCCGGCTCGCTGCTCGGCGCGCCAGCCCGGCCCGCCCGGTCCGCCGGCCGGCCACGCCGGCGAGCAGCGCCAAAGTCCCCCTTGGGAGGTTCCGAAGAGGGACGTTGCCGCAACTCGCTCCGGGCCTTTCGTTGAGTCGCGCCATATCGCCCCATCGGGTGCGCCAAAGGGGCACTATGGCGCAACTCGCCGCGGCCCACCCGGGCAGAGAGACTGCCGCACACAAGACGGCAGGCGCCCCCAGTGCCGGGGACGCCTGCCGCAGTCTGCGCGAGCCGGATCAGGCGGCGGTGCCCGCGTGCGCCTTGGGCGCGGTGCTGCCGGTGACGCCGGCGCCGGGCTGGCTCTTCGAGCACAGCACAACGAGGATCACGGCGACACCGACGACGATGTGCGGCACCCAGGCGTTCGGCGCCTCGTCGGCAAAGCCGAACAGGAACGGCGACGCGATCAGGAAGACCGACGCCAGGACGTCGAAGATGAGGTGCACCGGCATGCCGATGACCTTGACCAGGCCCAGCTCGTAGCGGGTGAACAGGCTGTAGAGGATCAGGCCGACGCCGAGGACGCGGGGGACGATCACGGCGGCCCCGCCGACCTCTTCGAACATGAAGATGGTGGGGGCGAAGATCAGGGCGATCGCAACGACGTAGTCGAGAACCGCGTGAACCTTGGTGGGGATGAAACGCATGGGGAGCTCCTGGTGGTTGACCGGAGGCCGGATCGCCTCACGACACTGGTTCGCCGCCCTCACCCGGATGGTTTGGTCGCTCCCCGAAAACAGCCCCGCTCAGCAGTGCTCGTAGACGTAGTCGGCCGCTCCCGACACGGCCAGGTCGCGGTCGCGCAGGATCATCGACCGCGGCCGGTCGGGAACCGCGCAGGCCGCGGCGAAGTCCTCGCGCAGGTCGTCGGCGTACTCGATCGCCAGCACCCGGTCGCCGTAGGCCGCCGTGTACAGCCCGCACTCCTGCCAGCGGTCGCACTCCTCGGCCACCGCGAAGTCGAACAGCTCGGAGAGCGGGCCGGCCAACTCGGCGGCGTTCTTCTGGCCGATCGCGAGGCCCGCGTCGTGCGCGCCGGTGACCAGGATGCGGGCAAACGCCACGTTGTCCGCGGCCGTGAGCAGACCGGCCGACCGGGTGAACGAGTCGAGGTTGTCGATCTCCACGGCGTCGAAGCCGGCCGTCGCGCAGGCCGTCACCTGGGGGAGCAGCAGCGCGGCCAGGGCGGTGCGCTTGCCCGCGCTGCCGGTATCGAACAGAAGCTCGTCCGGCCAGTTCTCGTCGCGCACCGGCCCGCCGTTGGCGGTGAGGATCAGCTCGGGGGAGTCCGTGAGCATCCGCTCGGAGTCGGCCGGCTGGGTCTGGAACCCGTTCAGGTAACACACCGAGTAGACGCCGGCGGCGGGCTCATCGGTGCTGTCGCGCACCACGATGTCCACCCCGGCGGGCGGATCGTAGGCGCCGCCGAGCTGGTAGTCGAGGCCACCGCCGCCCGGCGGCGGCACCGGGGCGGATGCGGGCGGCCCGGCCGCGCAACCGGACAGGGCCAGCGCCACCAGCACCCCGGACACACAAACGCGTCGCCGGACGGCATCTTGCAGGCTGCTCATCCGGCGACGCGTGAAGGGTGGTGGACTAGGCGACTTCGGCGACGCTGGCGTTCAGCACGTCGTCGAGGGTGACGAAGGCCTCTTCTTCGGTGGACTTCTGCGCGAGCGCGAGCTCGGAGACGAGAACCTGGCGGGCCTTGATGAGCATGCGCTTCTCACCGGCGGAGACGCCGGAGATGCGGTCGCGGCGCCACAGGTCGCGAACGACCTCGCTGACGCGGTAGACGCTGCCGCTGCCCATCTTCTCGGTGTTGGCCTTGTAACGACGCGACCAGTTGCTGGGCTCTTCTTCGACATCGCTGCGAAGCACGTCGAAGACGGCCTCGACACCGGCGGCGTCGATGACGTCGCGAACGCCCACGAGCTCGGCGTTGTCGATGGGCAGGTTGATGGCCAGGTCACTCTGGTGCACGGTGAGCGTGATGTAACGCTTCTCGACACCCTTGATCGTGCGGGTCTCGACCGCGGTGATGGTTGCCGCGCCGTGGTGGGGATAGACGACGGTCTCGCCGACTTCGAAAATCATCTGATGCAGCCTCATAATTCGTTGAGCGTGGTTGACGTATCACCCGGACGACGGCGCGGGGCGCCGGTCGTGCTCCTCCGCGGTGCTGAGACAGCCGATTCGACATACCCAGGGCAGGTCACTGGATACAACACGCGACTGAAAATGGCACAGCGGTTCGTTAAGGGTATTCAGAGAGTGTATCATTCCCGCCTCGCAGGCCCTATTCGAGACTGGAGCGCCCGCCGGGCTACTCGCGGCGCTCCTCGAGCTCGGATACCCGTTGCACGATCCAGGACGACAGCGTGGCCGTGAGCACACCCAGCACCGCCACCCCGCCGAGCATCAGGGCGGTGGCGATGAAGCGCCCGCGCAGGCTGACCGGGGTGAAATCGCCGTAGCCCACGGTGGTGATGGTCACCGCCGCCCACCAGAGCGAGTCGCCGAAGGAGGTGATGTTGGCGCCCGGCGTGCCCCGCTCGGCTTCGAGCACCGCGAGGGCGGCGATGTAGGTGACCAGGATGGCGGCGCCGGCGAGGTAAACCAGTACCCTGGCTCGAAAGGCCGTGCCGGCGGAATGCTGGAAGACGTTGCTGTGTGCGACGACCCGCAGCAGGCGCAGCGGCCGGAGCAGCGGCAGCAGCACGAAGACCAGGTTCACCGGATGGTGCAGAGCCCACTGCCACGGGCGCCGGGCGAGGATGATCTCCACGATGTAGCTCACCGGGAAGACCGCCCAGCTGACCAGGATCAGCACCCGCAGAATCCCGGCGGTGCCCACGTCGACGTCGGCGATCACCGTGACCGAATAGGCGACCAGGAAGACGATGGCCGCGATGGTCAGCGGCCAGTCCACCGCCCGCTGCCAGCGGGCCTGCCGCGGCCCGCCCCACGTGTCGCGGTGGATGTCGGTCGCCGTCATGCGGGCATCCTGCCACCGGCCGGGGGCGCGGCCAATGCCGGGCCGGCGCCGCCGGGTCGGGTGCAGATGGTGGCAGGATGTGCGCACCGAATGAGGGGAGTCCCGTGGCAGAGGCGCGGCGTGACGAAGACCCCTACGAACGCGCCCTGCACGACCCGGACTTTCTGCGTGCCGTGACCGCCGCATACCGGGGCCGCTGGCCGGTGCTCGATGCGCTCTGGTGGTGGTCACATCCCGGGGAGGCCGCGCCGAGCGGCAGCCCGTCGCCCGCGGCCCGGTTGAGCGCCATGCAGCGCCGGGTGTTTGCGGCGGATGGCGACGCGGCCGGCGACAGCGCCGTGGCCGGGGTCATCCGGGAGCTGGAAACCGAGATCGCAGCGGAGCGGGCGGGCATCGGCTCGGCGCTCGCCGCGGTGGCGGCGGCCGGAGAGCCACGGCCTGTCTCCGCGCAGTCCGCAGCCGCGCAGTCCGCAGCGTCGCAGTCCGCCACGTCGCCGGAGCGGGGGCCCGAGCTGCCGGAGGTCCGCGCCGACGGGCCGGACGGCCCTGACGAGGCTCCGGAGAACGGCTCGGCCGCACCGTCGGTCGACGACGGTGCTACGCCATCTCACCGACCCCCGCGCTCACGCCAGGGCCGACGACTGCTGCTGGGTGCCGGGCTGGTCGGGGCGTTGCTGCTCGGCGCCGTCGCCGGAAGCCAGGTGACGGCCGCGAATCGTGCCGGCGCGCCTGCGCCCACTCCGGCTGCGAGCAGCGGCCGGCCGGCCGAGGTGCCGGTGCTGGCCGCCCAGGTGTTCGCCCGGGGCCAGACCGGGCAGGACATCCCGCGAACACCGCTGCCCGCCGCCTACGACCCGACTTCGTTCAGGTACCTGGGCTCGGCCGGTTGGCGGGACTCCGACGCCAACGGGGTGACCGACTCGCCCTACTACGCGGCCAGGGGAGCGTCGAACATGGTCTGCCTCGTCGTGATCCCCGAGGGAGCGGGCTATCTGAGCACCTGCACGCTCGAAGCGGATTTTCCGCGCGACGGCCTGCGCCTGTCCTGGCAGAGCACCGACCTCCTGCCGGTGGAAGAGGACGGCCGCACGACGATGGTCATGGACATCACGGTGGCGTGGTTGCCCGATTCCTCCATCGAGACCAGGGGGTCTGGCCGGGCGCTCATCCCCTGAATCCTCGCCGGGATGCGCCGGTTCTGGGGGCTCCGCGGCACCGGGTTGTGTCAGGCTGTACCGACAATGCCGGGGGGTTCCATTGGACGAGACTGTGAACGACGACCCGTACGACCTTGCGCTGCGAGATCCGGGTTTCCAGGCCGCCGTGGCCGCCGCCCACACCGGGCGGTGGCGCCTGCTCGACGCGCTCTGGTGGGAGTGGCACCCGGAGGAGCCGGCTCCGAGCGGGAGCCGGTCGCCGATCCAGCGTCTGCGTGAGCTGCAACGCCGGGTCTTCGCGGCGGACGGCGATGCCGCCGGCGACCACTCCGTGGCCCAGGTCATGCGGGAGCTGGAGGTGGAGATCACGACCGAACGAGCCGCGATCACGGTGGCGATCGCGGCCGCGCGCGCACACCTCGAGCACCGCACGGCGGCCCGGCCCGCCCCGGCCCCGCCGCCCGGTTTCACAGGCGTCGGGACCGCCGTCGACCCCGCCGTCGCTGCCGCCGCCGCCGCGGATGCGGGGGATGCCCACGGGATCGCAGCGGCCCGGCCCGCACGTCGCCGACACGTGCCGACCCTGATCCTCGTCGCGGCCCTGATCGCGGCCGCCGTCCTCGGCGGGGTGCTGGGCAACCGGCTCACCCTCTCCGGCCTTGACGCGGCCGAGCCGACGCCGTCCGCCAGCGCCACCGCCGAAGCGCCGGGCAACCCGGCGGTGCTGTTCGCGCAGGCCCAACGCCCGGAGGACATCCCGGCGGTGGCGGTATCCGCCGTCTTCGAGCCGGACTCCTTCAGGTATCTCGGCTCGGCCGGCTGGCTGGACGACGCGAATCCGGTGGGGCCGTCACCGTACTATGCGGCCAGGGCGACCGGCGGCCTGACCTGCCTCGTGGCCGTGCCGGAGGGCGGCCGTTACCTCTCCACCTGCGCCCTCGAGTCCGCCTTCCCCTCGATCGGGCTGCGCCTGTACTGGGAGAGCACTGACCTTCCGACGGGAATGGCGTCGACCGTGTCTGTGCCGGAGGAAACGAGCCCCATGCTCGGCGACGTCACGGTGATCTGGGGCCGCAATGGTGAGGTCACCTCGGAGTGGGCGCTCCGTTCGCCGGTCATTCCCTAGCCGCGGCTACAGTCCCTGCTCCACCATGTCGATCACCCGGGTGATCAGGGCCTGCTTCACCGGGTCTGGCAGGGCCCGCAGCGGCCCGTCGATGAACAGTTCGGCCAGACCGTGCACGGCCGACCAGGCCAGGAACTCGGCCGCCGGCCGGCGCTCCGCGGGCAGGAGGCCCGCCGCCACAATGTCGTCGAGCGCGACGGTGAGCAGCTGGAAGGGGGTCAGGCCGCTGTCGCCGGCGCGGTCGGAGCTGGTGGCGCTCTCCAGGTCGGACGACGCCGAGAACGCGGTTTGGAACTGACCCGGCTCCTCGAGGGCGAAGCGCAGGTAGCCGGTGCCGACGGCGCGAAAGCGCAGCCGGGCGTGCTCGGCCGCGTCGCCGGAGCGGATGCCCGCCTGGTCGGCCTCGATCGCCCGCGCCACCAGTGCCTGGCAGCGCGAACACACGGCATCCAACAGGGCCTGCCGGTCGGCGAAATGCCTGTAGGCAGCGGAGGGGGTCACCCCGGCGCGCCGGGTGGCCTCCCGCAGAACGACGGCGCCCGGTCCGCCCTCCCTGGCCAGGTCGACACCGGCCTCGATGAGGGCCCGGCGCAGGTCGCCGTGCCGGTACGAAGTTCGTGCCGGAGAATCGCCCAGACCCGTTGTCATATCGCATCCGTTTCGTTACGATAAAAGCTCACATGTGTACAACGTACACATACAAGCATACCCATCCGATTCGGCAGGGGCATGGCAATGACAATTATCGAAGCTACGGGGCTCACCAAGACCTACAAATCCAAGACCGGACCTGTGCACGCGCTCGCCGGACTCGACCTGACCGTGCCGCGCGGCACCGTCAAGGCGATCCTCGGGCCCAACGGTGCAGGCAAGACCACGGTGGTCAAGATCCTTACCACCCTCATCCGGCCCGATCGCGGCACCGCGATCGTGGACGGCATCAACGTGCTCGACGACCCGAAGGCCGTGCGCAGCATCATTGGCGTGTCCGGCCAGTACGCGGCCGTCGACGAGAACCTCACCGGGTTCGAGAACCTCGAGATGGTCGGCAGGCTGTACCACCTGGGCGGCGCCGCCTCACGGCAGCGGGCCCAGGAGCTGATCGACCTGTTCGAACTCACCGCGGCAGGCAACCGGCCGGTGAAGGGTTTCTCCGGCGGCATGCGGCGGCGCATCGACCTGGCCGGGGCCCTGGTGTTCAATCCCAAGATCCTCTTCCTCGACGAACCGACCACCGGCCTCGACCCGCGCAGCCGGATGGCGCTGTGGGGCGTGATCAACCGGCTGGTCGAGAACGGCACCACGGTGCTGCTCACCACCCAGTACCTCGAGGAGGCCGACCAGCTGGCCGACAGCATCGCGGTCATCGACGACGGCAAGGTCATCGCCGAGGGCACCTCCGACGAGCTGAAAGCGCAGATCGGCGGCCACCGGGTGGTGATCGCCCTGGTCGATTCGGCCGACGCCGCAGCCGCCCGCGAGGTGCTGGCCCGGTACGGCGCGGGCGAACCGCAGGTGTCCAGCGACGGTCGCGGCGTCGACGTGGCCGTCACCGACGGCCCGCCGGCACTGCAGCACGTGCTCGCCGACCTGCGCTCCGCCGGCATCGAACTCCACGACGCCGGCATGCGCCGGCCCACCCTCGATGACGTGTTCCTCAAACTCACCGGGCACAAGGCCGACATGGCCGCCGGTGAGAACGAAGACGAGAAAATGGAGAAGGTGAAATGACCGCCACCGCCACCAGGCCCGCCCCGGCGCCCACCTGGAACCCGCTGTCGACGTGGTCCTCCGACGGCTGGACGACCACCAAGCGCAACCTCATCAAGATCAAGCGCACCCCGGACATGCTGGTCTTCGCCGTCATCCAGCCGATCATGTTCGTGCTGCTGTTCAGCCAGGTCTACGGCGGCGCCATCGCCGTGCAGGGCACCGACTACGTGCAGTTCCTCATGGCCGGCATCTTCGCCCAGACCGTGGTGTTCGGCTCCACCTTCTCCGGCTCGGCCATGGCCCAGGACCTGAAAGACGGCATCATCGACAGGTTCCGCAGCCTGCCGATGAGCTCCTCGGCGGTGCTGGTCGGCCGCACCAACGGTGACCTGGTGCTCAACACGATTTCGATGGTCATCATGATGGCCACCGGGTTCCTGGTGGGCTGGCGGGTGAACTCGTCGATGGGTGAGTTCTTCGCCGGCCTCGGCCTGCTGCTGCTGTTCAGCTACGCGTTCAGCTGGGTGATGGCGCTGCTGGGCATGAGCGTGCGTTCCCCCGAGGTGATCAACAACGCGTCGTTCATCATCCTGTTCCCGATCACCTTCATCTCCAACGCGTTCGTGCCGATCGAGACCCTGCCAGACCCGTTGCGCATCTTCGCCGAACTCAACCCGGTGTCGGCGCTCGTGCAGGCCGCCCGCGAGCTGTTCGGCAACGAGGGCAGTGCACCGGTGCCGGATGTCTGGACGCTGCAGAATCCGGTGCTGACGGTTCTCATCGGGGTCGTTGTGCTGCTGGTGGTGTTTGTGCCATTGTGCATCCGTAAGTTCGCGTCGATCAGTTCGCGCTGACCCGGCCGATCGCCGTTTCCGAACCACGGAGCAGTTCCGAACCACCGAGCAGTTGCGAACCACCGAGCAGTTCCGAAACACCGAGCAGAGGGAGTCGATCCTGGTGACAACAACGCAACTGACCTACGTGCGCGGATTCAGCGGATTCGCGGTGCCCGACCTTGATGCCGCCCGCAGTTTTTACCGCGACGTGCTCGGGCTCGCCGTGGCCGACAACGCCATGGGCATGCTGGAGATCACCCTGCCCGGGGGCGCCGTGGTGTTGGTTTACCCCAAGGACGACCACGAACCCGCGGTGTTCACCATCCTCAACCTCTCGGTGGCCGACATCGAGAAGTCCGTGGACGCGCTGGCGGAACGGGGTGTTCAGCTCCTGCGCTACGACTTCTTCGAGCATGACGAGCGGGGGATCGTGCGCGGCGAGGGCATGCCCGCCGGCGGCTGGTTCGTCGACCCGGCCGGCAACATCATCTCGATCCTGCAGGAGTGACCGCGTCGGTGGCGACGTCGCCGTATGACGTGAAGCGCGAGCTGCGTGCGCTGTATGCCCCGAAGAACCGGGACTGGGAGACGCTGGTGGTGCCGCCGCAACGGTTCCTCGCGGTGGACGGCTCTGGCGACCCGAATACGTCGCAGGCCTATGTCGATGCCGTCGAGGCGCTCTACTCGGTGGCGTACACGGTGAAGTTCGCGAGCAAGAATGCCGGCGGGCGCGACCTGGTGGTGGGTCCGCTGGAGGGACTCTGGTACGCCGAGGACGCATCGGTGTTCAGCGCCAGGAACAAGGCCGCGTGGAGCTGGACCATGCTGATCAGCCAACCCGACTGGGTGGACGACGCGCAGATCCACGACGCCGTCTCGGCGGCGCGCGCCAAGGCCCAGGCCAAGAAGAAGGCGCTGCCCGGCCTCGACCTGGTGCGCATCGAGCGGCTCGACGAGGGGCTCTGCGCGCAGGTGCTGCACGTGGGCTCGTACGACGACGAGGCGCCGGTGTTGGCCCGGCTGCACGGCGTGGTGTTGCCCGCGGCGAGGCTTCGCGAACGTGGTCGGCACCACGAGGTGTATGTCGGCGACCCGCGCCGGACCGCGCCGGAGAAGCTCAAGACAGTGGTGCGGCAGCCGGTGGCACCCGCCTGATTCCGCGCGTCGGGTCAGCGGCCGCCGCGGCGCTTTCCGGCCTGCGGGCTCGGGGAGTTGCGGGTGCGGCCGGCGCTCTGGGTCTTCCGCGGAGTGGCCGGTTTGGCCAAGGCGGCGGCGGCGCGCACGGCCTTGGCGGCGGCCTTGGCCTTCGCGGTCTTCTTTTCCTTCTTCACGGGCTCATCCCCGGCAGCGACAGCGTTGGTGCGTGAGCTGTCCCGGGTGCGGCCGCGCACGATGCCGATGAACTCCTCCACGTCGGGGGTGGTGTCCACGGTGCGCCAGGCCAGGGCGATCCGGCTCTCGGCGGTGTCCTCAACGGGCTTGGACACGACATCCTTCCGGCTGTGCAGGCGCGCCACCGAGTGCGGCAGGATGACGATACCCACGCCGGCGGCGACAAGCTCCATGGTCTCGTCCATGTCGCGCATCGGCGGCAGCGGGCGGCGGCTGCCGTCTCGCACCTCCACGGCCGCATCGCGCCACTCCGGCACGTCATCAGGGTTCTGCAGCAGGTGCTCATCGACGAGGTCGGCCACGACCACGCTGTCGGCGTCGGCCAGGAAGTGGTCCTTGGCCACGAGCACCACCGGGATCTCGTTGTACAGGTTGATCAGGCTCAGGCCCTCGACATCGATCGGCAGGCGCACCAGACTCACGTCGGCGCGGCCGTCGCGCAGCACGGCCTCCTGCTCGGCGAGGTCGGTGCGGAAGACGGTCAGCTCGACCTCGGGCCGCCGATCGGCCCAGATGCGGGTCCACTTGGTGGGGGTGACCCCGGCGACGAAGGCAATGGAAAAGGTCACCGGCATCCTTTCGTTGTGCAATATCAGTGTGTGGGTGGCGGCAGCGCTGGGGCTGCGCTGTGCCGCCGTGGGCCGTTTTGGCGGCGTTCGGGCGCACGGCACCCAAACCTTAGTGCTCTCAGGCTATACGCTGGAACAATGAGCGAGAAGAAGCCCCAGACCATGAAGCCGGCCACGGCTGCCCAGAAGCTCGGGATTCTGCTCGAAGCAGCACCCGAGGAATTCCAGTCCACCCCGGTGTCCCGCACCGAGCTGGCCGCCCTCGAGGCGAACCCGCCGGAGTGGCTCACCGGGCTGCGCGCCAATGGGCCGCACCCCAAGCAGGTCGTCGCCGCCAAGCTCGGCGTCTCGATCTCGGGCCTGGCCCGCGGCGAAGTGACCGAGCCGCTCACCAGCGCTGAGATCCTCGCGCTGCTGCAGCAGCCTCCGGCCTGGCTCGTCACCGAGCGCGCCACCCAGTTCGAGGTGCGCGAAGAGCAGATCCGCGTGAAAGACCGCGACGCCGAGAAGGCCCGCAAGAAGGCGCACGCCGAGCGCTTCGCCGCCCAGAACGAGCAGGCGGCTGCCCGCAAGCGCTCCTAGCTCGCCGGTACCGCCGGCACTGCGTACTGCTCGCGCAGGAACGTGACGATCTCGCCGAGTTCACGTTGTGAGATCGAGTGGCCCATGCCCTCGTAGATGCGCTCGGTGAGCGTGGAATGCGCGGGCAGCCAGGCCTGGGTGCGGGCGACCGCCGCCTCGGGGATCACCGGGTCGAGCGTGCCGCGGCCCCAGAACACCGGCGGCTTGAGCTCGGCGAGGCGGGTGTCGCCCGGATGCGTGCCGCTGGCGATGAAGCCCGACAACTGCACCGCGAAGGCGAACCGTTCCGGCGCGTGCCGCATCAGCTGCATCGTCATGGCGCCGCCCTGCGAGAAGCCGAGCAGGCCGATCGACGTGGGCTGCTCCGGCAGGGCGTCGAGCCACTCGATGATGCCCAGCGCTGCCGCGTCCAGAGCGTCGCCGACGGGGTCGCCCGGCACGCCGATCGGGAACCAGGACCAGCCCTGGCCGGCGGACAACGGTGCGCGCAGCGCCGCGATGGCCGGCTCCAGCGGCAGGTGCGGGGCCAGCGAGAACAGGTCGCCCTCGCGCGACCCGTAGCCGTGCAGCACCAGCAGCAGCGGGCGGTCCACCCGGTCGGGTTCGGCGGCCGACCAGAGCACGGCAGCCGGGTCGATCGGCTCGGGGCGGATGCTGTCAGGCATTGTTAGTCCTCACGCTCAGGCCGGCGCGTGGGGAGTGCCGACTCCGTCAATCCTTCCACGCCCGGGCGCGGACTCGCGGGGCCCGGTGGTGCATCCATCGCCCGGGTGAGTGAGAATGAACTATGAGCGTGCGCACCCCTGACCCCGATCCGGACTGGACGCCTGGCGGGGATGACGCGCCGCCACCCAACTCGAACCCCGGCTGGCTGACCGACGTCGAGCTCGCCGAGATCCGCCAGCGGCTGCCGCTGCTGTACGTGGAGGCGGTGCCCGTGCGGGTGGACGGACTGGGCCAGGTCGTGGAGGTGGGTGTGCTGTTGCGTGCCACTCCCGAGGGCAAAATGACCCGCACCCTGGTCTCCGGCCGGGTGCTCTACGGCGAAACCATCCGCGACGCACTGTTCCGCCACCTCGAGAAGGACCTCGGCCCGATGGCGTTCCCGCAGCTGCCGCCGAGCCCGGTGCCGTATTCGGTGGCCGAGTACTTCCCGATGCCCGGCATCACCGCGTTCACGGATGACCGCCAGCACGCCGTCTCGCTGGCCTACGTCGTGCCCGTCACCGGCACCTGCGACCCCCGCCAGGATGCCCTCGAGCTCACCTGGATGACCCCGGAGGAAGCAGCCACCGACGCCGTCTCGGCCGAGATGGAAGGCGGCCGTGGCGGCCTGCTGCGCATGGCACTGGCCTCGGTCGGTGCCCTGCGCTGACTGAGCCGGGATGACTCAGCCCGGGGTCGCCGAGAGGCCCAGGGTGTCCAGGAACAACCTGGCGAAGCGGGGCGCGTCCACGTCCAGGGCCACCTCCACGACCTCCCAGCTGCCCGCGGTGCCGTGCAGGATGTCTTCGCCCACCCGGCGGCGCTGATCCACGAGGGTCTGGCCGCGGCCGTAGCCGGTCAATTCCACCCGCACGGGCAGCAACCGCGTGGTCAGGGCCTCCGGATCCACGAGGGCGCAGAGAGCGCCGGCGTCGCCAATCAGCCCGGTGTATTCGGTCGCGCTGTTCTCGCTACGCGCCACCCGGTTCGCCAGCAGGGCCCCCACCACCCGGCCGTAGGCCGAGTCTCCGGTCTCCAACGCCGTCGCCACCTCGCGCTCCACCTGCACCTGATTGAAGACATCCAGCCCGTACATGAAGGTCGGGATGCCGGCATCCAGCACGATCGCCGCCGCCTCGGGGTCGTGCCACACGTTGAACTCGGCCACGGCGGTGGCGTTGCCCACGCTGGCCGAGCCGCCCATGAAGACGATCCGCTCGATGTTCTCGGCCAGGTCGGGGTACTGGCGCAACAGCAGGGCCAGGTTGGTCTGCGGTGCGAGCGCCACGAGGGTGACCGGGCGCGGGCTGTCGGTGATCAGCCGGCGCATCAGTTCGACGGCGTTCACGGGCTCCGGCCTGCGGTCGCCGGGCGGCACGTGCACGGTGCCGAGGCCACCCTCTCCGTGCACGTGCGACGCGCTGCGGGCCGGGGAGATCAGCGGACGCCTGGCGCCGGCGGCGACGGGGATGTCGGGGGCGCCGGCGACGTCGAGAATCCGCAGGGTGTTCTCCACCACCCGCTCGAGCGAGGCATTGCCGGCGACGCAGCCGATGCCGAGCACCTCGATGCCGGGGTGGGCGATCGCGAACAGGATGGCGAGGGCGTCATCGACGCCGGTGTCGACGTCGAGGACAACGGGGATCGTAGGCATCCGCCCAGTTTATGGGCCCGCGCCGGGTGTGGAGCCGAGAGAAAAGCCCCATCCCGGCGGGCGGGATGGGGCTGGCTTGTTCTCGTGAACGGCTGCTACTCGCGCACCAGGCGCACCTCGTGCACGGGCTCGCCGAGGATTTCCTCGTTCTTCTCCACGCCGTCGGGCCGGTAGCCGTTGCGGGTGTAGAAACGGTGCGCGCGGGGGTTGTCGGCGGCGACCCAGAGGTAGGTGGGGCCGACATCGACGACGGCGTCGAAGAGCTGCTGGCCGATGCCGGTGCCGTGGTACGCGTCGAGCAGGTAGATGAAGTACAGCTGGTGCGGCGTGGGCTTGCCTTCGTCGCGGCCGGGGCCGCTGCCGGCGAAGCCGACGATCTCGCCGTCGACCTCGGCGACCACCTGACGGAAGTCCGGGCCCTGGGAGGTGAACCGGCGCCACATGGCGGCGAAGCGTTCGGGGTGCAGCTGCGCGAGCGCGGCCTTGCTGAGGAGGTGGTCGTAGGTTTCGTGCCAGCAAGCCGCGTGGACGCGGCCGAGGCTGTCGGCATCCGTTTCGGTGACGGGCCGAACAACAGCAGTGGTGTTCATACATCGACCCTAACCCCGGCTGCGGACCCTCCCGGACCACCCGCCGGCAGTGCCCCGAGCCGACAGTGGCGCCTGCCCCGCGCAACGGCGCCTGACCCGCATATCGGCTCACCTCGTAGGATCGAGGGACCCGAGTTCGGAGATCTGCGGGGTACGCGCCGCTATGCGCATGGCGTGCCACCCGCATTCCGGCGCCTGCCCCGCACATCGGCTTTGTGCCGCGCGCAAAGCCGCCGTGCGTCCCGCGTGTTCGGCGCCGGCACCCGCGCACACGGCGTCACGTCCCGACCCCACCCCGACCCACCAACGACGAACGGGCCGGCCCCCGAAGGAGCCGGCCCGTTCGGGTCGTGCAAAGTGGATGCTGCCGGGCTGACTAGCCCTGCGCGCGGCGCGGAGCCGAGCGGCGGGCGCCGCCACCGGTGGAGCCGGAGCCGCGGACGAGTCCGCCGACCTGCAGGCCGCCGGAGCGACCGGAGCCGCCGGTGCCTGAGCCCGAGGTGCGGGGCGCGTTGCCGCGTCCACCGGAGGCGGGGCGTTCGGTGCGCTCGCGACGGGCGCCGCCGGCGGCAACGGCGTCGCCGCTGCGGCCACCCCGGCCACCGGAGTCGCGCGAGCCGCGGCCGCCGTTGTCGCGGTCGTCACGGTTGACGCGCTTGCGCTGGGCGTTGGCGCCCTGCGAGCGGCCGCCCTGCGACTGGCCGTGCGGCTGCTCGACGCGCGGCACCGGCTTCACGTATGCGGCCACGTCGCCGGTGAGGGCGATCACGGCGGGGGAGCCGGCGTTCACACGCTGCGGGGTCACCGTGATGGCGGCCTTCCGCAGCAGCTGGTCGGTGTCGCGCTTCTGCGCGGGCAGCACGATGGTGACGACGTCACCGGCGCTGCCGGCCCGGGCGGTGCGGCCCGAGCGGTGCAGGTACGCCTTGTGCTCTGCGGGCGGGTCCACGTGGATGACGAGCTCGATGTCGTCGACGTGCACGCCACGGGCGGCCACGTCGGTGGCGACGAGCACCTTCACGTCGCCGGCGCTGAACGCGGCGAGGTTGCGGTCACGCGCCACCTGCGAGAGGTTGCCGTGCAGGTCGACGGAGGGGATGCCCGCATCCGTCAGCGCCTTGGCCAGCTTCTTGGCGTGGTGCTTGGTGCGCATGAAGAGGATGCGACGGCCGCTGCCCGAAGCGAGCTTCTCGATGAGCTCCTTCTTCGATTCGGCGGAGTCGACCTCGAACACGTGGTGGGTCATGGCGGAGACGTGGCTGGTGGCCTCGTCGACCGAGTGCAGAACCTCGTTGTGCAGGAACCGGCGCACGATCTTGTCCACGCCGTTGTCGAGCGTGGCGGAGAACAGCAGACGCTGGCCGCTGGACGGGGTCTTGTCCAGGATGCGGGTGACGACGGGAAGGAAGCCCAGGTCGGCCATGTGGTCGGCCTCGTCGAGCACGGTGATCTCAACGGAGTCGAGGTTGACGAAGCCCTGCTTCATCAGGTCCTCGAGGCGACCGGGGCAGGCCACGACGATGTCGACGCCGGACTTGAGCGCGGCGACCTGACGGTTCTGCGAGACGCCACCGAAGATGGTGGTGGTGTTCAGGCCGTAGGCCTCGGCGAGCGGGGTGAGCGCTGCGGTGATCTGGGTGGCCAGCTCGCGGGTCGGCGCGAGGATCAGGCCGAGCGGGCGGCCCGGGCGGCGCTTGCCGCCGGCGAGTTTGCCGCCGAGGCGGGACACCATCGGGATGGAGAACGCGAGGGTCTTGCCCGAGCCGGTCTTACCGCGGCCCAGGACGTCGCGGCCCTTGAGGGTGTCGGGCAGGGTGTCGACCTGGATCGGGAACGGGCTGTCGATGCCCTGCGAGGTGAGCACGGCAACGAGGGGAGCGGGCACGCCAAGCGCGCCAAAGGAAGTTTCAGACAAAGTGGTGCCTTTCGGGCATCAGTGCCTCGCTCGAACCGGTATCGCTTGAGCGACGGCCGGAGCAAGGAGGATTCACATGGCGAAGGTGCCGATGGGCACATCCGTTCGCCGTAAGAAGGTTTCATTCGGAAATCGAGCGGGCTGCGGGTCTTGTTCGAGTCGTACTCGGCAAGGCGGCCATCGATAAGAAGAGGGCGTTCTACGACGCAGTGAGCGCAACAACGAACTCACAAGTAGGTCTACTCTAGCGGATGCTGTCAAGCGCGCAGCCGAAATGCGGCCTGAACGAGCGGCGGCCGGGACCTGCGACTCTAGTCTTTGGCCGTGTACAGCTCGCCGACGGGCACCTCGACGGTGACGATATTGCCGGCCTGCGGCAGCGGGCAGGCCCACATGGGGTCGTACGCGCACGACGGGTTGTAGGCGAAGTTGAAGTCCAGGATCAGGCTGTCGTCGCCCGCGCCGGGGCCGAGGTCGGCGCCCTTGATGGTGTCCAGCAGGTAGCGACCGCCGCCGTAGGTGCCGCCGGACTTGCCGGCCAGGGTGTCTTTGAGGGGCAGGAACAGGCCGCCACCGTAGCTGGCGAGTCGCCAGACGTCGAGCGAACCGATGTAGGGCAGCCGCACGGTGCCCACCAGGTCGAACGGCACGACGCCGTCGGTGCCGGTCTCCACCTTGATGCGCAGCGGCTCCTCGGTGCGGTGCACCTCCACCTCGAAGCGCCAGTCGGGGTCGTACGCGGCGACGGTGAGGCCGGTGAATGCGGCCCGGTCATCCGGCAGCAACGGCGAGGCCGGATGCCCGGCGAAGAGTTCGTCGCGCCCGGAGCGCCACAGCTCGTGGCCCGCGGACGGGTTGCGTGCGCTCAGCTGGCGCACCCCGCCGTAGAGCCCGAACACGCGGCGGCGCCAGTCGGCGATCTGCAGGGCACCGATGCTTGTGCTCATGTGCTCAGGCTAACCCGTCGCCCCCGTCCGGGCCGTCGGCCGCGCCAGCGGCCACGAAGGCGGGGTCGTCGGCGCCCAGGTCGTACTGCCAGGTGGGCGCCAGGGCCTTCAGCCGCAGCATCCGCAGTTGCCAGAACGCCCAGAGGCCCGGCCACACCGCGAGGGTGGCGGGCCCGGCGGAGAAGATCAGCTGGTCGCGGTAGAGGGTCTTGCCGGTGCCGGCCGGGTCGGGCGCGATGGCCATGCGGTGGTCCCAGTGTGTGACGGCCTTCATCGCCCCGGTGACGCCGTTGCCGGTGTCGTGCACGATGCGCACACCGGTCTTCGTGGTGCGCATCTCGAGCCGGATCATCTGTTGGCCCAGCGGCACCAGGCCCAGCCCGCTCATGGTCACGGGGTGCTCGCCGGGCGACCACTGGGTGGGGAAACCGTCGGTCTCCAGGGACTCGACGCTCATCAGCGGGCTGCTCACCTCGCGGAACACCGCGGGGCTGGCCAGGGCCCGCCAGGCGGCATCAGGGGTGCAGTCGAGGATCTCTTTCAGCAGTACGCGCATGCCTTCAGTCTGTGCTGTCGGGGCGATGCAGTACAACTAGTACGTGGCGATTCGGTACTGGCTCGGGGTGG
The DNA here is from genome assembly GCF_052113745.1 of Cryobacterium sp. W22_MBD10_FK3. NCBI lineage: Bacteria > Bacillati > Actinomycetota > Actinomycetes > Micrococcales > Microbacteriaceae > Cryobacterium > Cryobacterium sp. W22_MBD10_FK3. The sequence goes on along the minus strand of NZ_JBGQOH010000004.1, from coordinate 211,788 downwards.
TGCAGCAGGAGTATGTGCTGCGGAGCGTTGCCATGGGCCTGGCCCAGATGAACTTCGCGGCCCGCGAGATGCTCGAGGGCATGAACGAGTCCGACGGGCTGGTCTACTACTCGCCCAAGACCGAATTCGAGGGCGAGCGGCTGCGCCAGTTCACCGCGATCGGCTACGTCAGCGACAACGTGGTGGTGCAGGTGGGCGACTCCGGCAGCGAGTACCGGCCCTGGCGGCGGCGGGTGCAGTACGACCCGGATGCCGAGCCCGCGTCGATCCGGCCGCTGCTCAAGGTGCTCGACCTCACCCGCGACGACCGCGACTGGGGGCTCAAGCTGCGCCGCGGCCTGCTCGAGATCAGCCGGCACGACTTCGACCTGATCCGCGCGCAGATGCGCCGCCCCAGCGCCGACGACCGCCGCCGCTGACCCCCTCCGGCCCATGGCTGGCCCGTTTTTGCTAGTCCGGGGCGCTCTCGCACTAGCGAATCCGGGCCAGTCATGTCGGGACGACACTTTCGGCGGGCGTGAAAGCGAGAGCGCCGCCGGACCGGCCCGTCACCGGGAGTTTCGTCAGCTTCGCTCAATAGGATGGCGGCATGAGTGATGCTTTGTGGTGGCTCCCGTCCGTCATCGTTCTGGCCGTGGTCGCCGGGGTGATCGCGCTGCTGGTGACGGCATCCCGGCGCAAGTCCCGCGGCATCCGGGCGGCCCAGAACGCCGAGGTGGCCGAGCGGGCGCGTTCCGCGGCGATCAGCCTGGTGCGGGCGGATGACCTCATCGAGGCAGCCTCCGACGAGCTCGGTTTCGCGATCGCCCAGTTCGGCGAGCGGGCCACGGCCGACTTCGCCGAGGCCCTGACGGTGTCCAAGCGGCAGCTGCGGGAGGCATTCGCGTTGAAGCAGAAACTCGACGACGGCGTGCCGGACACCGATGCCCAGATTCGCCAGTGGACCGAGCAGATCACCCGCCTGGCCGACGAGGCCACCGCCAGGCTCGACGCCCAGACCCGCGACTTCGACACCAAACGCGTGGTGGAGCAGAACGCCCCGATCCAGCTCGAGCAGCTGCGCCGCCGCCTCGACCGGGCCACCGACCGCCTGTCCGGCGGAGCGGCCACCCTCAACCGGCTCACCACCAGCTACTCCGCGTCGGCCCTCGCCGCGATCAGCGGCAATGTCGAACGCGCCCGCACCGCCATCGACGCAGGCCGCCGGGCCGCGGATGCCGCCGACGCCCGCCTGGCCGCCGGGGCCACGGAGCCCGTCGGAGAGCAGGTGAGTGCCGCCGAGCATGCGCTGTTCACCGCCACGGCGCTGCTCGACGCCATCGAAACCGGCGAGGACCAGCTGCACGTGGGCTTCGCCAGCCTGGGCGCGGCCCTCGCCGCGGCCGAGACCGAACTCGCCGAGGCACGGGCCCTGCGCGACCGGCACGAGGAGTCAGACGCCAGCGCCGACCTCAACCGGGTGATCGCCGCCGCCGACACCGTGCTGGCCGAACTGCGCCGGCCCGACCGGGTGAGCGACCCGTCCGCCGACCTCGCCAGGCTGCGCGAGGCCCTCGACGGTCTCGACGTCACCCGCTCCGAGGCCCGCAACCGCCAGCTGCGACGGGACAACGCCCGCGAGGCCTACGTGGGCGCCCGGCTGGCCGCGCGCAGCCAGATCGGCATCACCCGCGAGTTCATCACCGCCAACCGCGGCCGGGTGGGCGCCGACGCCCGCACCCGTCTGGCCGAGGCCGAACGCCAGCTGGCTCTCGCCGAGGCCGAGGCCGACCCGGTCACCGCGCTCGACGCCGCCCGGCGGGCGATGACCCACGCCACGGATGCCGACGCGCTCGCCCACTACGACACGCTCTGAGTGGGAATACCCCGGATGTCTTCCGGTGACGGCGTTCCCGGCGGCGGGCCGGCCCGGTTCGGTACTCTGAACCGGTGAGCGACGCCCAGCCCCAGATCAAGTACCAGGTCCGTTTCGACTGGGGCCTCGCCGGTTTCCAGGCCCTCGCCGCCGATGCCGATGTCATCGTGCTCGCCGACGCCCTGCCCGCGGTGGATGCCGCGCGCGGCTTCCCCACCCAGCTCGCCTCGCACACCGTGATCGTCGCCGACCTCGGCACGAGCACCCTCGTGGCCGACTGGGCGCTCGCCCGCCAGACCGCGAAGGGCGACAGGTTCTCCGTCGCCGTCGTCGCGGTGGGGGAGAGCCGCGCCGACGGCAGCATCCGCTTCGCCACGGAAGACCAGCTCGTGGCCGGCGCCGTGATCGACGCCCTCGCCGCCCTCGGCATCGACCACTGCTCGCCGGAGGCCGCCGCCGCGGCCGCGAGCTTCGTGGGCCTCAAAGGGGCCGTGAAGCATCTCGTCAAGGCCTCCGAAACCGGTCAGGCCCTCGCGGCCGCCAGCCGGGTCCCGGCTGCGACGAGCCAAGCCCCCGTCACCACGGGCCAGGGCCAGGTCCCCACTCCGACTGCCGACCCCGGGGTCGGGCCCGACGCCGTCACGGTCGTCACTGACTTCGTCTTTCCCGCCTGAGCGGGCCTTTCCGTGCAACCGACGAGAGGCCGCCGGGAATGCGGCGGCGCCGACCCGCGTTGCACCCGGCACGCGTGCCTGACTACGCGGCCCCGCCCCATCCGCACCACCCCGTCTCACCGTCTAAGGAGCCCGCAAATGAAGGCAGTACTCAACGGCACGATCGTGGCCGAGGCCGCGCTGGAAGACCTGATCAAGATCGAGGGCAACTGGTACTTCCCGCCGTCGAGCATCACCGCGGGCCTCCTCACCGCCACGGACACCGCCTACACCTGCTCGTGGAAGGGCGAATGCCAGTACTTCACGGTGACCGACGGCACGTCCAGCGTCACCGACGGCGCGTTCAGCTACCCGACTCCCACCCCGAGCTCCTTCGACCGGGTCGGCCAGGACTACAGCGGCTACGTCGCGTTCTGGAAGGACCTCAAGGTCATCGACTAACCCCAACTGTTCCCCGTGCGGACAAATGGTCCCGGTGCGCCGGGACCATTTGTCCGTTTCGGCAACACTTAGTCCGTCGGTCCCGTCATTTGTCCGCCTCGGCAACAGTTATGCCGAGCAGGGCGCGCCGGATGCTGCGTGAATGCGCCGGCGGGCGGCGGGCGGCGGCTCAGCGGGCGGCGGCGGCGGCCCGGCGGCGGGCGGCCGGGGTGATCTCGCGCCGGGTCCAGGTGATCACGTGGGCGGTGCTGAAGCCGCGCCCGCACAGCCCGCAGGCCAGCGGCCGGGTGGGCTGCCGGTACCGGTAGTGGGTGTGCCCGGCGGCGCAGGTGCCGACCCAGGGCGCGAGGTCATCGGCGATCTCGCCATCGTGGGTGCGCTTGCCGTCATAGCCGAGCCCGAGGGCCACGCTCCGCCAGACCGGGCCGTGCCCGGCCCGTGCGCCGGCCAGGGCGTGCGCCACCTCGTGCAGCAGGATCTGGTGGATCTCGTCGTCCTCGTACCGGGCGGCCAGGTACCGCGACACGGTGATGCGCTTGGCGGTGAAGTTGCACAACCCGGCCCGCTTCTTGGCGTTGTCGAAGTCGAACGACCAGCTGGGGTCGAGATGCAGGGCGATGAGCGCGTCGGCCCAGCGGCGCACTCGCATGAGATCGGCCATCAGGGCCCCACCTCCACCTGGTAGAGACGGTCGTCGCCGGGGGCTGGAGTGCCGCGGCCATCCGTATTGTTGCTCACGAACCACAGTGTGCCACCCGGCCCGGACACCACATCGCGCAGCCGGCCGAAGCTGTTCACAAACCAGCCGTCGACGGTGCCTGTGGAGGGATCGATGCGCCACACCCGCTCGCCGCGCAGCGCCGCCAGGAACACTGTGTCGTTCACGATGGCCAGGCCGCTCGGGCTCGCCTCATCGGTGGACCACTGCCGCACGGGGTCCACGAAGCCTGCGCCGCCGTCTGCGCCCTCCACCTCGGGCCAACCGTAGTTGCCGCCGGCGGTGATCAGGTTGAGTTCGTCCCAGGTGTTCTGGCCGAACTCGCTCGCCCACAGCTGACCGGTCGAGTCCCAATCGATGCCCTGCGGGTTGCGGTGTCCATAGGAGTAGACAAGGCTGCCGAACGGGTTGTCCGGCGGCACCGCACCGGTGGGGGTCATGCGCAGGATCTTGCCGCCCAGGGAGCCGAGGTCCTGGGCGTTTCCGGAATCACCCGCGTCGCCCACGGTGGCGTAGAGCTGGCCGTCTGGCCCGAAGCCGATGCGCCCGCCATTGTGGTTACCGGCCGCGGGGATGCCGGTGAGCACGGGCTCCGGCGCTCCGAAGCCGAGGCTGCCTGCGCTGCCGGTCAGGGGCATCCGCACGATGCGGTTGTCGGATGCGGCGGTGAAATAGGCATAGACCCAACCGTTGGCGTCGTCGACCGGCCAGTGCGCCAGCCCGAGGAGCCCGCCCTCGCCGATCGGTTCGACGTCGGCGACGGTGCCGGCATCCCGCAGGCTGCCATCCGGCAGCAACTCGCGCACCAGGGCGGTGTCGCGTTCGCTGATCAGGGTGGCACCGTTCGGCAGGCGCAGGATCGACCACGGGGCGTCGAGGCCTGAGGTGATCACGACAGGCTCACCGACCGGACGCACCGGAACCGGTGCAGCCTCGGTGGCCGGGGCCGTGGTCTCCGGTGCGGGCCGCGCCGGGGTACTGGTGCTGGCACTGGGCTCTGGAGCGCTCGCCGTGCAGGCGCACAGCAGCGCCACCATGCCCGCGGCGACCGCGCCGCCCCAAACCCGTCTGTGATGCATATCTCCTGCAGAATGCCACGAAAGTCTTGGAAAAGGGCGAACCGACGTGGCGGTGCTGCCCGCCGGGTGCGCCGAGCCGGCCGTCGCCGGCGAAGTCCGGCATGCGGGCCGCGCGCCGGTATGCGCGTGGCGCGCCACCCGCAGAGCGGCGCCTCACCCGCAGAACGCCTCACGGGCGGTCAAGGGTCGCGGCAGGGGACCGGCCGGTCAGCGCTGCGGGCGGCGTTCGCCGATGAACGACTCCACGACGGCCACGGCGATCAGGGCACTCTCCAGCTCGTCGGGCGACGCCCCGGACTTGTCGCGCAGGAACACCGCGGCGGTGAAATCGGCCAGGGCGCCGTCGAGGTCGTCCTGGTCGAAGTGCACCTTGCCGCGGGTCTCCCGGGCAAACGCGGCGGTGAGGTTCCACTCGTGAGTTTCGGATTCGAGCACACACTGGGTCAGCTCGGACGCGGCCTCGTCGAGCTTGCCCTGAAACTGCATCACCTGGGCACGACGGATGCGGCAGAGCACGAAATCCTGCCGGTCGCCGGTGAACCGGGCCTGGCGCAGCGCCTGGTTGGCGATCTCGAAGGCCTCGTCCAGGCGGTCGAGCAGACGGAGCAGGGTGACCTTCTCATTCAAGGCCGAGAGGCTGCGGAGTTTGCCGAGGTCGTCGAGACGTTCGGCGGCGGCGGGGAGGTCGACTTTTTCCCGAAGGGTAACGGCGTCGTAGCCAGTGATGATGGTCAGGATGATGTCCTTGACAGGGCGGCCGAGGGGTGCCGCGGGGAGGTCGGGTTCCCCTCCAGAGTAACCCGGGCGGCGAGACGCTGACGCCCGCTCGGGGGTGACGCCGCGAGCTTTCCGGTCGCGGAGCGGCCCCTGCCCAGCGAGGTGCACAGATGCGCACTGCCGAGGCCGGGCGTGTTGCCGTCGCCGCCCGCCGTAACTGTTGCCGGTGCGGACATGTGCACCCGGTGTGCCGGGTGCAGAAGTCCGCAGCGGGAACAGTTGGCTGGAGGGGAGCCGGGGGAGCCGGGGAGCGGGCTGCTGAGGGTGCGCTTCCGCGTGGGGAAGTCAGTTGCCGATCTGGAACACCGTGCGGCCGGGCAGCGGCGACGGCGTGGCCGTGGCATCCGTGGACACCGAGGCGGCCGACATGAACTGCGCCAGTTCGGCGCCCTCGACCACCTTGGCCGGATGCGGCCCGCCGGCCAGCAGCCGCGGCACCCAGTGCAGGTCGAGCGGGGTGTGCGCGGCAACGAAGACTATGTTGCCGAACCGGCGCCCCTTGAGCACCTGCGTCTCGGCCAGGCCGAGAACGTGCCCGAACACCGCCGACAGCGTGGCCGCCTGGCCGCGGGCGAACGCGAGGCCCGGCCCATCCGCCACATTCACCGCGAGCACGCCGCGCGACGACAGCAGGGGAGCGGCCAGCTCGTAGAACTCCCGGCTGGTCACGTGCGCCGGGGTGCGGGCACCGGAGAAGATGTCGACGACCAGCAGGTCCACCGAGCCGTGCAGGCCGGCGGGCAGCTTGCCGAGCACCTCGCGGGCGTCGCCGTGCCGCACCCGCAGGTTGGCGCGCTTGTCCCAGGGCAGTTCGGCACGCACGAAGTCGATCAGGTCGCTCTCGATCTCCACCACCTGTTGCCGGGATCCGGGCCGGGTCGCCTCCACGTAGCGGGGCAGGGTGAGCGCGCCGGCCCCCAGGTGCACGGCGGTGATGGCCTCGCCAGGGTCGCCGATCAGGTCGATGACGTGCCCGATGCGCTGGATGTACTCGAAGAACAGCTCGTCGGGGTGATCGATGTTCACGTGCGACTGCGGCGTGCCGTCCACCACCAGCTGGTAGCTGCCCGGCGTGAAGCGGTCGGGCTCGATCACGGCCTGGTGTCCGCTCAGTTTCAGTGTGATCGTCGGATGTTCGTGCTCGCCCCTGCTCATTCCCTCAGTCTGACAGCCCGGTCACCTCGACACATCTCGCGAGAGCGGTCAAACGGTCGCTTCCCGTCCCTGAGGCAGCCACACGGCCGCTCTCGCGACTTCGGGTCGCGGAGGCAGCGACACGCGCCCGATGGCGAAAGCACCCCGCGCCGATGGGGCACAATGGAGCAACTCAACATCCACTCGAGACGACGCCCCGCCGCTCCAGCCGGCCGGTCGAATCCGGGTTATACCTGAGAATTTGGCGAAGGTCAATATTCCAGTAGACACGAGCGCGCAAACGGCATATAGTTGACCTTTGCGCTCCCAGATTTAACTCTGCCTTCATATTGCGGTCGGCTTTGCGTGCTCAAGCCACCTTGCAGCACATTTCTGAGCCGGATGTCCTCATATTCAAGGATCGACATTCCCGCCCAGAATCTGCGGAGTCCATACCAAATTACTAACAGTGATTAGACCTGACGGGGTCCACGGAGGTTACTTCCTTGGCTGCTGCGCGCAACGCAACCACCAATTCACCCAAGAACGGACGAGCCGCTGGCCGTCTTTCGTTCGCAAAGATCACCGACAACCTCACGGTTCCCGATCTGCTGGCTTTGCAGACCGAGAGCTTTGACTGGCTCGTCGGAAACGACATCTGGAAAGCTCGCCTCGCCGAGGCCCAGGCTGCCGGTCGCCACGACCTGAACGCCCGCACCGGCCTCGACGAGATCTTCGAGGAGATCTCTCCGATCGAAGACCTCAGCGAAACGATGCAGCTGTCGTTCACCAACCCGGAGCTCGAGCCGGAGAAGTACACGATCGACGAGTGCAAGGAAAAGGGCAAGACCTATTCCGCACCGCTGTACGTGAACGCTGAGTTCATGAACCACCTCACCGGTGAGATCAAGACCCAGACCGTGTTCATGGGCGACTTCCCGCTGATGACCCCCAAGGGCACCTTCGTGATCAACGGCACCGAGCGTGTCGTCGTGTCGCAGCTGGTGCGTTCGCCCGGTGTGTACTTCAACCGCGAACAGGAGAAGACCTCCGACAAGGACATCTACTCCGCCCGCGTCATCCCGAGCCGTGGCGCCTGGCTCGAATTCGAGATCGACAAGCGCGACCAGGTCGGCGTTCGCATCGACCGCAAGCGCAAGCAGTCCGTCACGGTGTTCCTCAAGGCCCTCGGACTCACCTCCGAAGAGATCCTCGAGGAGTTCAAGGGCTTCGCGTCCATCGAGCTCACCCTCGAGAAGGACAACATCCTCACCAAGGAAGAAGCCCTCAAGGACATCTACCGCAAGCTGCGTCCGGGCGAACAGGTTGCCGCCGAGGCCGCGCGTGCGCTGCTGGACAACTTCTTCTTCAACTCCAAGCGCTACGACCTGGCCAAGGTTGGTCGTTACAAGATCAACCGCAAGCTGGGCCTCGAAGCGCCGCTCACCGACTCGGTGCTCACCCTTCAGGACATCCTGGCCACGATCAAGTACCTGGTTGCGCTGCACGACAACCAGACCACGATCCGCGGAACCCGTGAGGGTGTCGAAACCGACATCCGTATCGACATCGACGACATCGACCACTTCGGTAACCGTCGTATCCGCGCCGTCGGCGAGCTCATCCAGAACCAGGTGCGCACCGGCCTGTCCCGCATGGAGCGCGTCGTTCGCGAGCGCATGACCACGCAGGACATCGAAGCGATCACCCCGCAGACCCTGATCAACGTGCGCCCCGTCGTCGCCGCGATCAAGGAGTTCTTCGGTACCTCCCAGCTGTCGCAGTTCATGGACCAGAACAACCCGCTCGCCGGCCTGACGCACAAGCGTCGCCTGTCCGCGCTGGGCCCGGGTGGTCTGTCCCGTGACCGCGCCGGTGTCGAGGTGCGAGACGTTCACCCGTCGCACTACGGCCGCATGTGCCCGATTGAAACCCCGGAAGGCCCGAACATCGGCCTGATCGGTTCGCTCGCCTCGTTCGCGCGGATCAACGCCTTCGGTTTCATCGAGACCCCGTACCGTCGCGTCATCGACGGTGTCGTCTCCACGACGATCGACTACCTCACCGCCAGTGAGGAAGACGAGTACATCGTCGCGCAGGCCAACGCCCCGCTGACCAAGGCCGCCCGCTTCGCCGAGACCCGTGTTCTCGCGCGTAAGAAGGGTGGAGAGGTTGACCTCTTCCCCGCAGAAGACATCGGCTACATGGATGTCTCGCCGCGCCAGATGGTGTCCGTCGCCACCTCGCTCATCCCCTTCCTCGAGCACGACGATGCTAACCGCGCACTCATGGGTGCCAACATGCAGCGTCAGGCTGTGCCGCTGCTGCTCAGCGACAGCCCGCTGGTCGGAACCGGTATGGAGGGCTTCGCGGCCATCGACGCCGGTGACGTGCTCACCGCGCAGAAGGCCGGTGTTGTCATGGAGGTGTCGGCTGACGTCGTCACCATCCAGCTCGACGAGGGCGGAACGCAGGACTACTACCTGCGCAAGTTCAGCCGCTCCAACCAGGGAACCAGCTACAACCACCGCGTCATCGTCAACGCCGGCGACCGTATCGAGGCCGGCGAGGTCATCGCCGATGGTCCCGCGACCGACCAGGGTGAGCTCGCTCTCGGAAAGAACCTCCTCGTGGCATTCATGTCATGGGAGGGTCACAACTTCGAGGACGCCATCATCCTGAGCCAGAACCTGGTGAAGGACGACGTTCTCTCCTCGATTCACATCGAAGAGTACGAAGTTGACGCGCGCGACACCAAGCTGGGCAAGGAAGAGATCACTCGCGACCTGCCCAACGTCTCCCCGGACCTGCTTGCAGACCTGGACGAGCGTGGCATCATCCGCATCGGCGCCGAGGTTCGCCCCGGCGACATCCTCGTGGGCAAGGTCACGCCGAAGGGCGAAACCGAGCTCAGTGCCGAGGAGCGCCTGCTGCGCGCGATCTTCAACGAGAAGAGCCGCGAAGTTCGCGACACTTCCCTGAAGGTTCCCCACGGTGAGCGTGGCACCATCATCGGTGTCAAGGTCTTCGACTCGCAGGATGGCGACGACGAGCTGGGCTCGGGCGTCAACCAGCGTGTTGTGGTCTTCATCGCCCAGAAGCGCAAGATCACCGAGGGTGACAAGCTCGCCGGTCGTCACGGCAACAAGGGTGTCATCTCGAAGATCCTGCCGGTTGAGGACATGCCGTTCCTCGCCGACGGAACCCCGGTTGACATCATCCTCAACCCGCTGGGCATCCCCGGTCGCATGAACTTCGGTCAGGTGCTGGAGACCCACCTCGGGTGGATCGCCAAGCAGGGCTGGCAGGTCGAGGGCAAGCCCAAGTGGGCCGGCCGTCTTCCCGAAGCCGCGCACAGCGCCGCCCCGAACACCAAGGTCGCGACCCCGGTGTTCGACGGCGCGCTCGAGGAGGAAATCGCCGGTCTGCTCGACTCGACGACTCTGACTCGTGACGGCGACCGCCTGATCGACTCGACCGGAAAGACGCAGCTGTTCGATGGCCGCTCCGGCGAGCCGTACCCGATGCCCATCGCGGTCGGATACATGTACATCCTGAAGCTGCACCACCTCGTCGATGACAAGATCCACGCACGTTCGACGGGCCCGTACTCCATGATCACGCAGCAGCCGCTGGGTGGTAAGGCGCAGTTCGGTGGACAGCGTTTCGGTGAGATGGAGGTGTGGGCGCTCGAAGCATATGGAGCCGCTTACGCCCTGCAGGAACTCCTGACCATCAAGTCGGACGACATCCTCGGCCGCGTCAAGGTGTACGAAGCCATCGTCAAGGGCGAGAACATTCAGGAACCCGGTATCCCCGAGAGCTTCAAGGTTCTGATCAAGGAAATGCAGTCGCTGTGCCTGAACGTCGAGGTGCTCTCGGCCGACGGAACCGCAGTCAGCCTGCGCGACACGGATGACGAGGTCTTCCGCGCAGCGGAGGAACTGGGCATCAACATTTCCACCCGGTTTGAGTCGTCTTCAATTGACGACATCTAAGCCTGGCCACTGACGAATACTCGAAAACTTTCCAAGGAGAGAAATTGCTCGACGTAACAACATTTGACGAGCTTCGCATTGGCCTGGCCACCGCCGACGACATCCGTCGTTGGTCGCACGGTGAGGTCAAGAAGCCCGAAACCATCAACTACCGCACGCTCAAGCCCGAAAAGGATGGCCTCTTCGGAGAGCAGATCTTCGGACCGTCCCGCGACTGGGAGTGCTCGTGCGGCAAGTACAAGCGAGTGCGCTTCAAAGGCATCGTTTGTGAGCGCTGTGGCGTAGAGGTCACGAAGTCGTCGGTGCGCCGTGAGCGCATGGGCCACATCGAGCTCGCCGCCCCCGTCACTCACATCTGGTACTTCAAGGGTGTGCCCTCGCGTCTCGGTTACCTGCTGGACATGGCTCCGAAGGACCTCGAAAAGGTCATCTACTTCGCTGCCTACATGGTCATCGAGGTCGACGAAGACGGTCGCCACCAGGACATGCCTGGGCTGGAGAACGAACTGCGCCTCGAGATCAAGACTCTCGAAGGCAGCCGCGACTCCCGCATCGCCGACCGCCTGCAGCGCCTCGAAACCGACCTCGCAGCACTGGAGGCCGAAGGCGCCAAGAGCGACCAGAAGAAGCGCACCAAGGACGCCGCCGAGAAGGAGATGAGCCAGGTTCGCAAGTCCCTGGACGAGCAGATCGCTCACCTCGAGCGTGTGTGGGAAGACTTCCGCACCCTCAAGGTCGGCGACCTGAAGCCGGAAGACTCCGTCTTCCACGAGCTCCAGGACCGCTTCGGCATGTACTTCGAGGCCTACATGGGCGCCGAGGCCATCAAGAAGCGCCTTGAGGCCTTCGACCTGGTTACCGAGAGCGAAAACCTGCACCTGCAGATCGCCGAGGGCAAGGGTCAGAAGAAGATCCGCGCCATCAAGCGTCTGCGCGTCGTCAACGCCTTCATCATGACCGGCAACTCGCCGGCCGCGATGGTGCTCGACGTCGTGCCGGTCATCCCGCCGGAACTGCGCCCGATGGTGCAGCTCGACGGTGGCCGTTTCGCGACCTCCGACCTCAACGACCTCTACCGTCGTGTGATCAACCGCAACAACCGTCTGCGTCGTCTGCTTGACCTCGGTGCCCCCGAGATCATTGTGAATAACGAGAAGCGGATGCTGCAGGAGGCCGTTGACGCGCTCTTCGACAACGGTCGTCGTGGCCGTCCCGTCACGGGTACCGGTAACCGCGCCCTCAAGTCCCTGAGCGACATGCTCAAGGGTAAGCAGGGTCGGTTCCGTCAGAACCTGCTCGGTAAGCGCGTTGACTACTCCGGTCGTTCGGTCATCATCGTCGGCCCGCAGCTGAAGCTGCACCAGTGTGGTCTGCCCAAGCAGATGGCTCTGGAGCTCTTCAAGCCGTTCGTGATCAAGCGCCTGATCGACCTGAGCCACGCTCAGAACATCAAGGCCGCCAAGCGCATGGTTGAGCGTTCACGCCCGCAGGTTTGGGACGTGCTCGAGGAGATCATCCGTGAGCGCCCGGTTCTGCTGAACCGTGCACCCACGCTGCACCGCCTCGGTATCCAGGCCTTCGAACCTCAGCTCGTGGAGGGTAAGGCCATCCAGCTGCACCCCCTCGTCTGTGCGGCGTTCAACGCCGACTTCGACGGTGACCAGATGGCTGTGCACCTGCCGCTGTCGATGGAGGCCCAGGCCGAAGCGCGCATCCTGATGCTCGCCTCGAACAACATCCTGAAGCCGTCAGACGGTCGCCCGGTGACCCTGCCCACGCAGGACATGATCATCGGTCTGCACCACCTGACCACGCTCAAGGACGGCGTCACCGGCGAAGGCCGCGCGTTCACCTCTGTCTCGGAGGCCATCCTGGCCCACGATCAGAAGTCGCTCGACCTGAACGCCAAGGTGCGCATCCGCATCACCGACCTGTACTTCACCGAGGGCACCCAGCCCGACGGTGTCGAGCTGGTCGATGGTCAGGCTGTGGGAACCGTACTGGTGAACACCACGCTGGGCCGCGCCATCTTCAACGAGGCGCTGCCGGCCGACTACCCGTACTTCGAGAAGGTTGCCGACAAGGGCACCCTCTCGGCCATCGTGAACGACCTGGCAGAGCGGTACCCGAAGGTGGAAGTAGCGGCAACGCTCGACCGCATCAAGGACGCCGGCTTCTACTGGGCCACCCGTTCCGGTGTGACCGTCGCGCTCAGCGACATCCTGACGCCTCCGAACAAGAAGGAGATCGTCGGTACGTACGAGAAGATGGCCGCGAAGGTTCAGACGCAGTTCGAGAAGGGTCTCACGACCGACCTCGAGCGTCGCCAGGAGCTCATCCAGATCTGGACCAAGGCGACCGAAGACGTCGCCGCGGCCATGCAGGCGAACTTCCCGGCTGACAACACGATCAACCGGATGGTCACCTCTGGTGCTCGTGGTAACTGGCTGCAGGTGCGAAACATCGCCGGTATGCGTGGTCTGGTTAACAACCCGAAGGGTGAGATCATCCCTCGCCCGATTATCTCGAGTTACCGCGAAGGCCTGTCCGTCGCCGAGTACTTCATTGCTACTCACGGTGCTCGTAAGGGTCTGGCCGACACCGCTCTGCGAACTGCAGACTCCGGTTACCTCACCCGTCGTCTCGTCGACGTCTCGCAGGATGTCATCATCCGCGAAGACGACTGCGGCACGACCAAGGGTCTGGAACTGCCGATCGCCACGAAGGACGCTGCCGGTGTACTGGCTCGCCACCCCAACGTGGAGAACGCGGTTTACGCTCGCAGCCTGGCCGCCCCCGCGGTCAACGCCAAGGGCGAGGTCGTTGCTGACGCCGGAGACGACGTCGGTGACGTGATGATCGAGAAGCTGGTTGCCGCCGGCGTCGAGAACATCAAGGTGCGCTCGGTGCTGACCTGCGAGTCTGCTGTCGGTGTGTGTGCGGTCTGCTACGGCCGTTCGCTCGCTACCGGCCTGCTCGTGGACATCGGAGAGGCCGTCGGCATCATCGCCGCACAGTCGATCGGTGAGCCCGGCACGCAGCTGACCATGCGTACCTTCCACACCGGTGGTTCCGCATCCGCAGACGACATCACCCAGGGTCTGCCCCGGGTGCAGGAGCTCTTCGAGGCGCGTACCCCCAAGGGCGCATCGCCGATCGTCGACGTTGCCGGCCGCATCACCATCGAGGACACGGATCGTAGCCGCAAGGTGATCCTGACCCCCGACAACGGTGACGAAGCAATCGCCTACCCGGTGCTCAAGCGTGCGACCCTTCTCGTTGAGGATGGCCAGCACGTGGAGCTCGGCACGCAGATCATCATCGGCGCCGTCGACCCGAAGGAAGTTCTTCGAGTCAAGGGTGTCCGCGCGGTGCAGAAGCACCTCGTCGGTGGCGTGCAGGATGTATACCGTTCGCAGGGCGTGCCGATTCACGACAAGCACATCGAGGTCATCGTTCGTCAGATGCTTCGCAAGGTGACTGTTGTGGAGCACGGCGACACCGGCCTGCTGCCGGGCGAGCTCGTTGACCGGTTGAAGTACAACGAACTCAACCGCACCGCGCTCACCGAGGGCAAGAAGACGGCTTCGGCTCGTCAGGAAGTCATGGGTATCACCAAGGCTTCGCTGGCAACCGAGTCGTGGCTGTCGGCCGCTTCCTTCCAGGAGACCACCCGGGTTCTGACCCAGGCGGCCATGGAAGGCAAGAGCGACCCGCTGATGGGCCTGAAGGAGAACGTGATCATCGGTAAGTTGATCCCGGCCGGCACCGGTCTTCCCCGCTACCGCGACGTCAACGTCGAGGCAACGGATGAAGCCAAGGCTGAGCGTTACCCGAACCGCATCTTCACTGATGATGCAGCGTTCACCGAGGGTGACCTGAGCTTCGTCGACTTCGACAGCTTCTCGTCGGACGACTTCACCCCCGGTACGTACAACTAACCGAGTGTGATTCCTGGATGGCCCCCTGCTCCGGCAGGGGGTCATTCCCCGTTAACGGGCGGATGCGCCCTCCCACTGATCCTGGTTCCCCGCCGTCTATCGAGCCTCCCCACCGTTGATCGAGCTTGTCGGTGATTCCCGTCTCCCCGATTGGGGTGAAAGCGGTCGCGGTGCATGGGTGCGTGCGTACACCCCGAGGGTGCACTACGTTTAGCATCTGACCGGGGGACTTCACGCATGAACAGAAAAAGATGGGCTCGCGCAGCCCTGACTAGGTACCTTTCAGCGGGATTCACGGGGTGGCGGGCGGCTCGCGCGCTCCTGCCCGCAGGCGTGGTTCTTCTGCTCGTGGCGGGATGCTCCATTCTTCCCGGCGGAGCCGGCGAGGGGGCGAACACCGATTCGGCCGGGAGCTCAAGCTCCGACCAGACGAGCGAGGACGAGGCGAACATTCCTGTGGTTGATGCAGTGAAGTCAAGTTCCGATGAGATCTCACAGGTGAGGGTTGTTCCTGCGATTGACGGGCTGGCCAAGTTCTTGAACGTCTCTGTGACAATGACCGGGGAACAGGTCACCGCCGCCCAGATCGACGCCATGCTGGCGGCTGCGACTAGCGTCATCCCTGAGGAAAACCAGAGGATCAATTTCAGCGTGCGGCGGTCAGATGGCCGTGAGCGGCTATCAATAGTGGAGCAGGCTCAAGAGCTAGGCGTGCCCGAATTTTACGTCCACAGCGACTACACGCTCGCTATCCCGCTGGAGTGGCTGGCGTCGAAATACGGAACTGCCCCGTGACGTCAGATTCTGGTCTGCCCCGCTGGCGCTTTCGCCTGGCCTGCGAACGGTTCTCCATTGAGCTGCACGACGACGCTCGACGCAAACACGACCCTCACCTGCCCTCGTCCACGCGCAACCTCACTGTCCAAGAGCCTTAGCTGCCACTTGGCGATGACCGCGAATCCGGGGGGACTCCACGCATGAAAACCAAAATATTGGCGAGCGCAGCGCTATCCGCTCGCGCGGTCCTGCCCGTAGGGGCGATTCTGATGCTCGTTGCAGGATGCTCCCTACTGCCCGGGGGAGCAGGCGAGGGGGGCGGCACCGATTCGGACGGAAGCTCAAGCTCCGGCCAAACGAGCGAGGACCAGGCAAACATGCTGGTAGTTGATGCAGTGAAATCAAGTTCCACCGAGATCGCAAGCGTTAAGGTCATTCCTGCAGCCGACGGGCTGGCCAAGTACTTGCACCTGTATGTGACCATGGTTGGGGAGCAGGTCACCGCTGCCCAGATCGAGGCAATACTGACCGCCGCGACCGGCGTCAACCCTGACGGCAACGCTTGGATCGAGTTCTCCGTGTGGGAGTCCCAAGGTCTCGAGCGACTGACACTTGTGGAGCAGGCCCAGGAGCTTGGTGTGCCGGAGGAATACGTCCTCGATGACTACACTCTCGACCTTCCGCTCGAGTGGCTGCGGGCGGACTATGGCGTGGCTCCGTGAACCGGAGCATCACCACGGGCGAGGTGGTCCTGCCCCGCTGGCGGTTTCGCCTGGCCGGCAAATGGTTCTCCATTGAGCTGCACGACGCCGCCGCCCGGCGACGGTCGATCAAGGAGCTCGTGGAGGAGTAAGTCGGCAAGGCGGAGGCGAACGCCACCCTGCGCGCCCTGAGATCAAGCCAACCCTGAGCGACAGCTTCTCGTCGGACGACTTCACCCCCGGTACATACAACTAACCGAGGTTGATTTTGGATGGCCCCCTGCTCCGGCAGGGGCCATTCCCCGTTGACGCCCCGCACGTTGCTCGAGCCCCGCTTGATCCCGCCCCCACGTTGATCGAGCTTGTCGAGATCCCGCTAGACGACCTCTAAACGTAGGGTCACCGGGTTCGACAGGCGCGCTAGATTGGGCCGTGGCATGTAGCGTTCTTCGAATTGAACCTGCCGGTTGTCGGCACGAGCTGTGGGGGAGTTATGTTTCGAGTCGAGCCGTGGTTTAGTCCGTACCTGGGTGTGATGCAGACTATCGTGGTTGACCACGAGCGGGATGTGTCGCTGTACCGTGCCGCGAAAATGGGGCGTATGCCCGGTGACGGGTTCATTCTGACTTGGGGCGATCGTCAGATCCCATTCGAGTCGCTCAGCGGACCTGTGAGGGACGCCGTGAGTGGCGAGACGTATTACCTGGTCAAGTTCACGGCTTTCGGTTTCAGTGCGGCGGTCGAATTGCGCACGCAGGTGAAGTCGTACAGGTTCGGCAGCGATGAGGAACTGGCGACGGCGCAGCGGCTCGCTGCGGAAGCGCTGCTGGTCTACGGGTCAAATTACAACGGCTTGACATACCCCGACGGGGAGAACCGGGTTGAGCTCAATGGGGTCGAGTTACGGCTGAGCGATTTTGGCATTGAGGGTGTGTCCGCGTGAGTCACGTGATCGAGCCCGTCTCGCGGTTCGCGCCGCCACGTTGATCGAGCTTGTCGAGATCCCGCACGAACGACCCCTGAACGCAGGACGGCTCTGAGACGAGCGACAGCCCGGTAGAATCTTCAGGACGAGTGGCGCCCCTGCCCATCGGGAGCAGAGGCACAACATGCGCATCGCCAGTCTGACTGGAGCGGCCGTCGCCGGGGCGCTCGGGGTGGTCCTGCTGATCGGCTGGTACGTCGGGATCGGCTCGATCCCCGCCACGATCATCGGCCTGTGGGCGATCAAACCCATGACGGCACTGGGCTTCGTCCTCGTCTCGACTGCCGTGACAATGCTGGAGCGGCGCCGAGTCGCCTTGGTGCTGGGTCTCGCCGTTGCCCTGATCGGTGCGCTCACCCTGGCCGAGTTCATCTTCGGGACGCCCCTCGGCATCGACGAGCTTGCGGGTATCGACTTCGACGGGCACCCTGCCCGCATGGCCCCGGCCACGGCGGTGTCGCTGCTGCTGCTCGGAGCCTCCGTCATCGCCAGTCGGTTCGCCCGCGCCAGCGTGATGCTCGGACTGGCCTTCGGCACGCTCACGATCAGCCTGATCGCGATTCTCGGCTACGCCTACGGGGTCTCCTCCCTTTACAGCGTCGGCGGGTTCACGAGCATGGCCCTGCCCTCGGCGCTCGGGCTCGTGATCTTGTCAGTGTCGATCCTGCTGCAGCGTCCCGCCAACGGCCTGATCGCGCTGTTACGCGACCCGGGCAGCGCGGGGCATCTGCTCCGTCCGGTCATCCCAGTCTTGTTCCTCGGCCCGTTCGTGCTGGGGCTGCTCGACCTGGCGGGTCGCCGCCTGGGCTGGTACGACACGGTGTTCGGCGTCGCCATCCTGATCGCGGTGATGACGGTCCTCGGCTCCGGGCTCGCCTGGATCGCGGCGCGCCGGCTGCGCACCCTCGATCGCCAGCGGGACGCGGCCATGCAGGCCCTCGCCGAGGCCAACCACACCCTCGAGGAGACGGTCGACGCTCGCACCCGGCAGCTGGCCGAGACGGCCGACACGCTCCACACGCTGATCAAGATCGCACCGGTAGGCATCGTGCAACTGGATGCCGCGGGCGGAATCATTTCGGCCAACGACGTGTGGCTCGAGCTGAGCGGGCTCACGAAGACCCAGTCACGGCGCGACGGCTGGGTTGCGGCCATGCACCCCGACGACGCCGATCGGGTGCGTCAGGAATGGCACCAGTACGTCGCAGCCGGGGAAGCTTACGAGACGACCCTGCGCTTCCGCACTCCCTCCGGGCAGGTCAACTGGGTGCAGGTAAGCACCTCTCCGATGACAGACGCGACGGGCGCGACGGATGTGGTCGGGCACCTCGCCAGCGTCACCGACGTGACCGCGCTGCGCGTTGCCCAACACGCGGCATCGGCGGCGAGTGCCCGCTTCGAGGCCGCCTTCGCCTCGTCGCCACTAGGAACGGCCATCGTGTCGCTCGACGGAACGGTCGTCGAGGCGAACAAGCGGCTCTTCGACCTGGCCGGGTCGTTGACCCCGGTGGTGAACCAGCCCATCGAGTCGATGTTCAGTCCGGCGAGTGCCGGTGATGCCGCGGCATCCGCGACGGTCGGCGTCGACGGCCCAACGGGCCGCCGCATGGACCGTCGGATGCGACGTGACGACGGCGAGGAAACCTGGGTCAAGGTCAGCATCGCCGAGATTCAGGAGGGCGAGCAGGCTGGCGGGTTCCTGTACCAACTCGAGGACATCACCGCCCGGCGCCTGGCCGAAGCCCGGGTCGAGCACCTGGCTTTCCACGACCCGCTGACGAACCTGCCCAATCGCCTGCTGTTACTCGACCGGCTGAACCAGGCGCTCCTCCAGGCGTCACGTCGCGGTACGGGCGTCGCCGTGTTGTTCATCGACCTCGACCGGTTCAAGTTCGTCAACGACAGCCTCGGCCATCACGCCGGCGATGCCGTCCTCATGCAGGTTGGCATCCGGCTGCGCCAGCATGCCGGGGCGACCGACACGGTGTCCCGCATCGGCGGCGACGAATTCGTGGTCATCTGCCCGGATGTCGGCCGCAGCGGGGATGTCAACAAGATCGCCGAGGCGTTCCAGAAGGCCATCTCAGAGCCGATCCAGTTCGGTGACCAGGTCGCAGCCGTGGACGCCAGCATCGGCATTGCATTCGGACTCGGGCATGACGACGCCGAGTCGTTGCTGCGCAACGCGGATCAGGCGATGTATCTGGCGAAGGGGCGAGGCCGTGCCCGTTACGAGGTCTTCGACGACGACCTGCGTTACCGCGTTCACCAGCGTCTCGACACTGAGCTGGCTCTGCGGGAGGCCGTCGCTCTGGGCGAGATCGAGACGTGGTACCAGCCCATAGTGGACCTGCAGGAACAGCGAGTTGTGGCCACCGAGGCGCTCGCGCGCTGGCGGCGGCCCGAGCGCGGGCTGGTCGCACCGGGTGAGTTCATCGCGATTGCCGAAGAGGTCGGCCTGATCAAGGGCATCGGTGCCACGGTGCTGGGCCAGGCGTGCCATGCGGCGACCGCCCTGGAGCGCGGTATGGCCGTCAGCGTCAATGTGTCGGCCCGACAGTTCGTGCAGGACGACTTCGGTGCGGTCGTCAAGCGCGCGCTCAAGGACTCGGGTCTGGCCCCCGACCAGCTCTGGCTGGAACTCACCGAGAGCGCCGTGCTCGAGGCGATCGACTCCGCCGCCCGAACCTTTCAGGAGCTGCGCGCCATGGGCGTACGGCTCGCGATCGACGACTTCGGCACCGGTTACTCGTCGTTCACACATTTGCGCGCGTTCACCGTGGATCTGTTGAAGATCGACCTGTCGTTCATCCGGGACCTCGAACGGTCCGAACACGATCGGGCGATCGTGGAGGGCATCCTCCGGCTGGCGGACTCGCTGAATCTGGACGTGGTGGCTGAGGGCATCGAAACCACTAGCCAGCGAGATCTGCTGCAGGCGATGGGCTGCCGGTACGGCCAGGGCTACCTCTTCTCGAAGCCGACGCCCAGCGCGTCCCCCGCGGTCGTTTTCGCCTAGTCGCTCGTCGAGCTTGTCGAGACACCGTGCCCTGTCCTGCGGGGCGTTCACCGCGCCGCTGGTCGAGCTTGTCGAGACCCCGTGACTCGTCCTGCGGGCGTCACCACGTCGTTGGTCGAGCTTGTCGAGACCCCGTGACCGGTTCTGCGGGGCGTCACCACGTCGTTGGTCGAGCTTGTCGAGACCCACCAAGGACGCTGCTCGGCCGCCGGACTATGCTGTGCGTAAACCGCGAGGAAGTCACTCATGGGCGCTGCGCACTCACAGCCACCCGCTCCGGCGAAACGTCGGCTGCGGGTGATCTTCGGGGTGCTCGCTGCTCTGGTCGCCGTCGCCGCGCTCGTCGTCGGCCTGTTCTGGCCACGCGATTCCGTCACCCCGGCCGCCACCGAAGCGGCCCGGCCCACACCGTCAGCGACCGTCGCGCCGACCACAGCCACCCCCACCCCCACCCCGGGCAGTTCGGCCGCACCGGGTACGCCGCAACCGGCATCCTGCGCCGACCTGTACAGCCCCGAGATGGTTGCAGCCTTCGGCAGGATGGTGCTCAACCCGGCCTGGCTGGACGACCCGGAGCTGGAGATGAAGATCGGCGAGGACGACCCCGTGCAGCAGGAGGTCATCGAAACGAATGACTCCCTCCTCTGCCAGTGGGCCATGCCGGAAGGCCCGTCCGGGGCCGGGGTCTCCACCACCGTGGTGTGGGTGGATGCCGAGGACAGCGCCACGATCGAGGCCCATCTGGCCGACCGCGGCGACAGCTGCTTCGAGCAGCAGGGCGGGTTGCGCTGCACCACGGAGAGCTCCAACGACGAGGGCTACTTCGGCGAGTCACACTTCCTGCGCGACGGCATCTGGGTGGCAACGGAGTACTCCAACGCCGGCCCAGAGGGTTACACGCTCGACATCGTGAACCACCTCTGGCCCCCTATGGCGCCGGGGGACTGACCCGCAACACGCGGCGCCGGTTCCGAAAACCGCGACCCGTCCCGCGCTTCGCGCCCCCACGTTGATCGAGCTTGTCGAGATCCCGTGAGCCGACTTCTCAACGCACGTCACCAGGTTTCAACAAGCGCCACCAACGGGTGGGTTCCGACAAGCTCAACTAGCGGCGGCCGGCCCACCCCCATTTCGGGCAGGAGAGAACTCGACTTGCCTGAATGCACCGCGCAGACCAATCCCGTCCACTACGTTTAGCCTCAACGCGGCCGGGGTGGGCGACGCGAAGTCCTCAGCGATGCTCGCCCCGCGATGCCACACGGCGATGGCCGCAATCCAGGGGGACTCTACGCATGAACATCAAGAAGTGGGCTCGCGCGGCTCTGCCCGCGGCCGCCCTGCTGATGCTTCTCACCGGTTGCTCGAGCCTGTTCGGCCCCTCCACGGAGGAGGAGATGGCCGCGGTTGCCGAGGCCGTGGAAGCCAGCTCAAGCAATATTTCCGAAGTGAAAGCGTCACCGGCGACTGACGGGCTCGCAGAGTTCCTGAACCTTTCCGTGACCGTGACCGGAGATGACGTTACTGCCGCCCAGATCGACGCCTTCCTGGCCGCCGCGACGGGTGTCATCCCCGAGAGCAACCATAGGATCAATTTCAACGTGCGGCGGTCAGATGGTCTCGACCGGATTTCGATTGTGGAGCAGGCACAGGAGTTAGGCGTGCCCGAGCTCTATTTCCACAGTGACTACACGCTCGCAATTCCGCTGGAGTGGTTGGAGCAAAACTACGGGTCAAGCCCGTGAGGCTACGGTCCCAGGCCAGCGCCAGTACCCCGGTCACAGGCCTGAGCCGGCCTGTGGTTCGCGCGATCCTGCCCTCGGCCATCCTGCTCCTACTACTGACGGGCTGCTCGAGCCTGTTCGGCCCATCGAAGGAAGAGCAAGCAGCGGCGGTGAGCGAGGCCGTGCAGTCCAGTTCATCCGAGATTTCAGCAGTGGAGGTGATCCCGGCAATTGACGGCTTCTCCAGGTATTTTCACCTGTACGTCACCATGAACGGAGATGACGTCACCGCCGCCCAGATCGACGGGTTCTTGGCAGCCGCGACGCCGGCCACGCCGGAGGATAGGGACAGGATCACTTTCGGCGTATACCCGGCCGATGGTGACGACAGCCTCTCTATTCTTGAGCAGGCTCGGGAGCTTGGCGTACCCGCAAAGTACGTCCTCGACGACTACACGCTGGAACTTCCGCTCGAGTGGCTACGGCAGGAGCACGACACGGCACGGTGAGACGTTGGTAGAACCGGACCAGCGTCAACCGGGCATCTCTCCCACGGGTTCACGTCAGGGGTGGAGCAGTGCGCGCAGCGCACGGAGGTGGTGCACGCCGTGGACCGTGGCGGCGAGCGACAGCACCATGCACACGCTGAGCGCGAGAATCGGCCAGAGGTATCTGCCGGGATCCGACCAGGTCGCATAGAGACCCTCATAGTTCGTGTACGGCACTCCGGTCGACACCCAGACGATCTCGAGGGTGAGACAGACCGTGCAGACGGCGAACATCGCCACCGCGCCGCTCACCAGAAGGACCCAGAACCGCAAGGCCGTGGCGGTGAAGTAAATGAGCACGAGCAGGGCGACACACGCCAACGCCGCCGGGAACCAGAGCAGTTGATCGGCGACGAACGGCACCTTGCCGCTGAGCGCCGCTGACTCACGGGACAATGTCGAGCCGTCTCTGCGGCTCATGGTGAAGAGAGAGCCGACTGCACCCGACCAGGTGAACATGGCGGCCGTCGCGAGAAGACTCACGATGATTACGACGTCGAGAACCCGGGACCACGCCGACCTCCTCGTTCGATCGCTCGCTTGTCCGCCGGTCCGTCGCTTCCGAATCGCAGTAGGCATTAGATCCCCCCCCGTTAGGGCCTGAAAACGCGCCCGATCAGCACTATTGTATTGCGCGGGCTCGCCAAGGTCGGCTAGTTTTGGCAACGTCGTGCCGGGGTGGGCGGCATTGGCCGATGCCGGCATCCGACCCCGGTTGAATCTATGATCAGGGGCGTGCACGATGGGCAGCACGCGGGAGTCAGAATGAGCGTTCCGCTGCAGTGCCGTTTCCCACACCCCTGGGTGGAACTCCCTCTCGCTCTTGGAGTGACCCGTGGTGCTTGAGGTCGTTAGGCCCTTCGTCGTTCTGTATCGCCCCAAGCGGTGGCGCACCTGGTTCGCCGTATGGTTCACCGCCGCGTGCGCCGTCCCGACCGTCATCTTCGTGGTCGCGCACGCCGCGACGAACGCACTGAGCTGGCTCGCCCTGCTCTTCCTGGTGCCGGGCGGCGTGATAACCCTGAAGGCAGGGGTGCGCAGCAGAACGCTGACAGTCTCACCGGGCCACTATCTCGAGTATCGCGACATCCTCGGCCGACGGCGCCGCATAGACTCCACGACCGCAACGGAGATCGTGCGATTCGCAGACGTGTCTGGGTCGAATTGGCTGCCTTTTCGCCCTATCCTCACACCTATCGGCGTTTACGACGAACGCTGGGCAGTGTTGCGGAACGGGCACAAGACCGTGCTGCGCCTGAGCATGTGGGTGTGGACGACCCCCGATCTGGTCGCACTCGCCGAGGCCCTGCCCGCGACACTGCGCATCCACAGTGCCCCGATCACTCCGTGGGCTGTCGCCAAACGGATGCCCGACCACTACACCTGGCTCGAGAAGCACCCACGAACCTACCTGATGGCCTTCTACGCGGTGCTGCTGACGATGGCGTTCGCGGTTTTGGTGGGCCTAGTGGCGGTCATCCTGGTTTTGCGTGCGGCGGCGACCGATGCGTGACCCTCACCGCACCCCCGCCGAGGACGATGTCAAGCATGTGGCGGGAGCGTCTCCGTTAGCCGCGCTGACTTCCGCTAGCCTTCGAAGCAATGAGCCGGGCGGTGCGCTCGATACTCGCGGGGGAGCTACGTTGACGCAGGTTTGCGCGGCGGGGGAGTGACAGCCATGCAGCAACAGTCATCCATTGGATTTGTGTCACGGTCTGACGGCGGTCGGCGATGAAGCTCAGGGTGACCCTGGTTCGTCCGGACGGGACCGAACAGGACATCGAACTGGTCGCCGATGCCTCCGCCACCGTGGCGGATGTTGCGGCCGCGATCGTGCAGCGCGACCCGCTGCTGGAGTATCGGGTGATCGCGCCTGGACCTGAGGCCGTGACCCTCGAATCGCTGGCGTTGGGCGGTACCCACACCGAGGTGCTCGACCCTGAAGAGACTCTCGCGGAGGCCAAGCTGGCCTCCGGTACCGGGGTCAGAGTCGTTCCGCGGTCCGATGCCCCACGCCCGCGGCTGGGTCAGTTGGAGATCCTCTCCGGACCCGACGCAGGCGAGGTGTATTCGTTGTGCAGAGGCATTGAGATCATCGGTCGTGGGCCCGACAGCGACATCGTGCTCACCGACCGCACCGTCTCGAAAAGCCACGCCCGGTTCCACGTCAGCGCCGACAAGATCGAACTCGTGGACCTGAACTCGGCCAACGGGATCCTCGTGCAGGGCGAACCCGTCCGCCGGCTCGAACTCCATCACGGTCAGGAAGTCATGATCGGCGAGACGCTGATTCGCGCGACCCTGCTGGTGGCCGCACCCAGCCAGGCGATCACTCCAGTGCAGGGGATGCTGCTCACCCGGTCGCCACGGGTGGAACCACGCTACGTCGGCGAAGACCTGGACGGAGTCGACCTCCCGACGCCGGCCGAACCTCAGCCGTTCCCGTGGTTGGCGATGGCCGCACCGCTGATTCTCGGCGGGGTGCTGTTCAGCGTCACCCAGCAACTCCTGTCCGTGGTCTTCGTCGCGATGTCTCCGGTGCTGATGTTCGGTACCTGGCTGACCTCCCGAATGACGAAAAAGCGCAAAATGAAGATGGACAAGGAACGGTTCTCCACGCAGCTTGACCGGCTGGACACCCGGTTGACCAGTGAGCGGGAAACGGAGATCGCCACCCGGCTCGGAGAGACTCCGGCGCTGCACCAGATCTACCAGCACGCGATTTCCGCGGGAACGTTGGTCTGGACGCGTCGCCTGGAGCACTGGTCGTTCCTGCACCTCCGGCTTGGCATGGGAGTGCAGCCGTCGAGGAACAAGGTGACCCAGCCGAACAACCGTGACGCAGCCATCCCCGAGTACCTGGAAAGCTTCGAGTCGCTGGCAGAGTCGTTCCGGGACATCCCGGACCTGCCCGTCATCGAGTCGCTCGCCGAGGCAGGGGCACTCGGCATCACCGGTAGCCACCAGGAGGTCGCGGACTACGTTCGCGGCGTGATCGCCCAAGTTGCCGGTCTCCACGCGTCCAGCGATGTGCTTCTGGTTGGCTTGCTTGATGCCGTCTGGGCCGGTGAGCTAGCCGACCTCAAGTGGCTGCCGCATACGTGGGAGGTCGAGCCGGTGATCGGCACCACCGCCCTGGCCGACAGCCCTCCGGCGGCCATGAACCTGATCGCCCGGCTCGAGGACCTCATCGCCGCGCGATCGCCCGGTAACTCCACTGAACCCGCCCGGCTGGGCGCGCTGAAGGAGGAGGAAGCCGCCAGACTGGCCGGAGGCCGGGTGGGCGTCGATGGTCGCTCCGACGGCGGCGCGGCCGCCCCGACACCGGCCGTGGTGATGGTTATCGCCGACCATGCGCCTGCCGACCGCGCGCGATTGATCCAGGTCGTGGAACGGGCCGCGCAGCGAGGAATCTACCCGATCTGGATTGCCGAACGGCCTGAACTGCTTCCGGCAGCGTGCCGCACCTTCGTCGAAGTCTCTTCCCCGACCACGGCGAGGGTCAACTTCGTGCGCCAGGGAACGGAAGCCCTCGAGCTCTCTGTCGAGGGCCTCACCCGGCAGCAGTTTTCACACTTCGCACGTTCGCTCGCGCGCCTCACCGACGCATCAGTGGTCGAGGAGGACGCCAGCGACGTTCCCCGCACGATCCCGTTGCTTCACCTGCTCGGCAAGGAGATGGCCCTGAGCTCGCTCAGCGTCAGAGACCGCTGGGAACAGAACGGTTCGATCCTGCGCGAGGGGCAAGCCATCTCCCCGAAATACCAGCCCAAACTTCGCGCCTTGGTCGGGCAGTCCGCGTCCGGGGCGATGCAGATCGACCTGCGTACCCAGGGCCCGCACGCGCTTGTCGGCGGAACGACGGGCTCGGGCAAGAGCGAGTTCCTCCAGGCCTGGGTGCTCGGCATGGCCTCCGAATACAGCCCGCAACGAGTCACCTTCCTGTTCGTCGACTACAAGGGCGGCTCGGCGTTCGCCGACTGTATCCAGTTGCCCCATTGTGTGGGCCTCGTCACCGACCTCAGCCCACACCTCGTGCGCCGAGCGCTCGTCAGCCTTCGAGCGGAGCTGCACTATCGCGAAACGCTTCTGAACCGCAAGAAGGCCAAGGACATTCTCGAGCTCGAAAAGCGGGGTGACCCGGACACCCCGCCAGCCCTGGTTCTTGTCATCGACGAATTCGCCGCGCTGGTGAGCGAGGTGCCGGCTTTTGTCGACGGTGTCGTCGATATCGCCCAGCGTGGCCGATCCCTCGGGATCCACCTCATCATGGCCACCCAACGCCCGGCCGGGGTGATCAAGGACAACCTGCGGGCCAACACCAACCTGCGGGTGGCCCTGCGGATGGCCGATGAACTGGACAGCGATGACGTCGTCGGCACCAAGGAAGCGGCCCTCTTCGATCCGTCGATTCCCGGACGGGCACTGGCCAAGACCGGACCCGGACGATTGACCGTGTTCCAATCCGCCTATGCGGGTGGGTGGAGTCTGGCCGACGTCGACGACGCCGAGGTGACGGTGAAGACATTCGGGATCGGTAACTCGAGCGTGTGGGAAGTGCCGGAGGACCTCCGTCCGCCCCGGCGCGAAGCCTCTGAGCTCGGACCCAACGACCAGCAGATGCTAGTCGCACGCATGGGCGAAGCCTCGGCGGGCCTGGGAATTCCAGCGCCCCGTCGGCCGTGGCTCGATGAACTGGCGCCGATCGTGGACCAACTCGACCTGATGCAACTGAGCGACCGTGAGCTGTTGTTGGGGATGAAAGACGTACCGGAGCGGCAAATGCAGGTTCCGGTCTCGTTCGATCCTGATGCCGAGGGCCACCTGGCCGTTTTCGGCACGGGAGGGGCGGGCAAAAGCGGCACCCTGCGGGCCCTGGCAATCGCCGCGCGGCAGACCGTCGGCGGGGAGCCGGTGCACGTTTACGGCCTGGAATTCGGCTCCGGCGGGCTGCGCATGCTGGAGTCCCTGCCGCACGTCGGGTCGATCATCCCCGGTGATGACAGCGAGCGGATCATGCGGCTCTTCCGGATGCTGCGCTCCGAACTCGACCGCCGGTCCGAGGCCTACGCGGCCGTGACGGCGGACACGATCACCGAGTACCGCCGGTTGGCCATGCTGGCCGATGAACCACGGCTTCTCCTCCTGATCGATGGATTTCCAGCCTTCCGAAACGAATACGAGGGAATCCCGGGGCGGGCGGAGGCGTACCAGATCCTGCAACAGATCATCTCTGACGGGCGCTCGGTCGGTGTGCACATTGCGCTGTCGGCCGATCGTGGCCAGAGCCTGCCCAGCGCGCTGAACGCCATGATCCAGCGCCGCATTGTGCTCAGAATGGCCGATAGCGACGCCTACGTCATGCTCGATGTGCCGCGCGATGTGCTCTCGTCGGACTCCCGTCCGGGGCGCGCGGTGATTGATCGTGGCGAGGCGCAGATCGCGGTCATTGCCGGAACCGGCAACTCCAAAGAACAGTCGCGCGCGGTCGATGACCTGGCCGCGCGGTTGCGCGCGGAGGGCCGCACCGAGGCCCCGCCGATTCGGTCGCTCCCGGCGCTGTTCAGCGCGGATGCTCTGCCCGCCGAGGTGGGCGGACAGCCCACCATCGGGCTGTCCGACATCGACCT
Source organism: Cryobacterium sp. W22_MBD10_FK3 (assembly GCF_052113745.1). NCBI lineage: Bacteria > Bacillati > Actinomycetota > Actinomycetes > Micrococcales > Microbacteriaceae > Cryobacterium > Cryobacterium sp. W22_MBD10_FK3. Next base: position 183,790 of record NZ_JBGQOH010000004.1, on the reverse strand, counting down.
CGGCCCGATAGCGATCGAGCCCTCGGGAGTGTTCCTGGTGGCGGGTCCACCGCAGAGTGGCCGGAGCAACGCCGTCGCCGCGATCGTCGCGGCAGTCGCACGTTCACGGCCCGACACTCGCTTGGTGTACATCGGCACGAGAAAGTCTCCGGTGCTGGCTTCCCGGGCCTGGTCGGACGTCGCCACCGACGCGTCGACGGCGATGACGATGCTGAGTGGAATCATCGCCGATGGACATCAGGGTGACAACGACCTCCTGATCGTCGTGGAGGGGATCTCCGACTACGCGAACTCCATGGCGGAGTCTCTGCTGTCCGACATCGTGCGCCGGGCTCGCCGAGGTGAAGGAATGGTCCTGATCGAGGGGGAAACCAACGACTGGGGTTCGTCCTTCGGACTGGTCGGCGACATCAAGTCGGCTCGGCGGGGAGTCGTGCTCCAACCGGACACCCACGATGGTGAGTTGATCCTGAAGACAGCTTTCCCCAGGCTCGCCAAGAGCGAATTTCCCCAGGGGCGGGCCATGCTGGTGCAGGGCGGCCGGGTCGCACGGATCCAATTCCCCTTGGCGTTTTCTCCCCCGATCAGGGGGTAAACACAAATTGGGCTCGGTTGACGGCGGTCCCCGTATGACGCTAGCCTCGCGATCAGGTGTGAAACTTGTGTTCGCCCGTCCGGGGGTTCACCAATGAATGGGGAGGGTAATTCAATGGCTAATCTCAATGTGAGCTACGACCAGATGCAGTCGGCGTCGTCGCGTCTGCGCCAGGGCCAGCAGGAGATCGAGGGAAATCTGCGCCAGCTGCGCCAGCTGGTGTCGCAGCTCGTGCAGGAGGGCTTCACCACGACGCGCGCGTCCGGCGCCTTTGACACGTCGTACAACGACTTCAACACCGGCGCCACCCAGACCGTCCAGGGCATCGAGGGCATGGCCCAGTTCCTGGAGAAGGCTTCTCAGGCCCTGCAGCAGACCGACGAGCAGCTGGCGCAGCAGCTCGGCGGCTAAACCAGCATGTTGTGGTGCTGACGGGCCGGCCAGGCCCGTCAGCACCGAATCTTCCAGGGGGGACCGGGAATGGCAGATCTCAAGATCGACTTCAGCGCCATCGGGCGCGCACAGACGCTCACGAACAACGTCAAGTCGGAGTTCGATCGTGCCGAGCGCGTCAGCGATGACGCCGCCGGCTTCACCGGCCACGACGGTTTGGCCAACAAGGTGCGCGAGTTCGGTAACAACTGGGACGTCGGTCGGGAGAAGATCAAGGAGAATCTGGTCTTTTTGGCGGATGCCTTGACATCACTCGTTGATACGTTCAGCGACCTCGACCGCACCCTGGCCGAAAGCGCAGCCGAAGCGACCGCTGCCGCACATGATTGACTCTGCGAGCGGCGTCTTGGTCGTTCGCCCGGTAGTACCGACAGCGCAGTTCGAAGACAAGGTTTACAACTATGTCCCTGCCAGGTAATCCGTCGGCCTTGTCCGAACGTGCTGAAGCCTACGTGCGGTCTGCCGAGGCGATCGCAGATGCCGCCAGGCTCCTCAACTCACTCGCCGCTGAGGGCACCAGCGTCGCCCTGGACGCCATCCGTGAAAGAGCCGCAACGGTTGCCACCGGATTGACGGAAGCGCATGGCCGCTACAGCGGAACCGCGTCAGCTCTGAAGACCTATGCGGTGGAGCTTGCGGCTGCGCAACTGAGCGCAGACCGGGCGACGACCGCTGCGGAAAGCGGATACGCCAGCCTGGCCCGGGTGAATGGGCAGCTCCAGCGGGCGGATTTCAGCCGCATCGTGCACGAGTCGCATGGTTCGTCGGAGCAGGTGCTGGAGCAGGTCGATGACGAGCTCCGTCAGCTGCACTCCCAGCAAAGCTCCGCCGAATCCACCCTGGCGTCAGCCAACGCGTCGTACGACCGCGCGCGAGACGAGCTTGAAGAAGCCGCGCAGCGCGCGATCGCCGCGATTGACAGCGCCATCAGCGACAGCAACGATGGCTTCTGGGACAAAGCGGGCAAGTTCGCAGAGGATGTCGGCGCGTTCTTCGCCACGATCGGCGCATGGATAGTCGACTTCCTGGCCACGGTAGTCCAGGTTCTCCTTGTCGTGATCGCGGTGGTGATCGCGGCCATCCTGATCGTGCTTCTGGTCGCAGTCCTGATCCTCGTGATCCAGGCCGTCCTCGCCGTGGTGCTGGCCATCCTCACGAGCGCCGCGTTCTGGATCGCCGTGGCCGCGGCCGTCGCGATTGTGGCGACAGCCTTCATCTCCAGGGTGGTCAAAGAAGCGAATGCACCGACTCCCACTCTGACGCCCTATTCCTCGACGGACGCCAGTGAGGAGGAGTCGGATTTCGCCGACGATTCCCTGGCTCAGAAGGACCTGAACAGCGTCGACGATTTCATATTGGCTGAGGGGTTCGTGGATCAGCTGGGCGGCACCGACGAGACCGTGGTCGACATCAAGAACATGGGCGGCGAGCCGCCGAATTGGGTGGTTACCCTACCCAGCACCCAGGATTGGCAGATCGCCGGTGGATTCTTCGATTCGGGTTTCGACGTGAACGATGACGGCAAGGTCAACGACCTTGACTCGAACATGATCCTGATGTATCCCGAGCTCATGCCCATTCTTCCAGCAGTGGCCACACAGTACGAGAGGGCAGTGCTTGCGGCCATGGAACAGGCGGGCATCTCCTCCACGGACCCCGTCATGCTCGTCGGGTTCAGCCAGGGCGGCATTATGGCCGGTCATCTGGCGACGACGCAGACGCAGCTTCAAGGAGGGGATTTCAACGTCACAGCGGTGCTGGCGTACGGTGCCCCCATTGACGGCATGAACATCCCGAAAGAGACCACCGTGGTGTCTCTGCAGCATGATGGAGATATCGTGCACACCCTCGACCTCACCGACCCGTCAGCGCACAGCGACAAGAACAAGTGGGTCACCTATGAGGTGGACCCTAACACGTCCGAACAGCCGCATAACAACGAAATCTATCGCGCCACCGCGACCGACCTGATCAAGAAGAACCCAGGACTTAATGACAGCTTCGCGAACTTCTATGGGCCGGTTGTCGAGCAGAAACAGTATGCCTTCAGTGAAGCGCATGAATAGGTACCGTTCGGCGGGAGCCAGGGGGTGGGGGGCGGCTCGAGCGCTCCTGCCGGCGGGGGCGATTCTGATGCTCGTGGCGGGATGCTCCCTCCTGCCCGGAGGACCAGGCCAGGGGGCGAACACCGATTCGGCCGGAAGCTCGAGCTCCGACCAGACGAACGAGGACGAGGCGAACATGCCAGTGGTTGATGCAGTGAAGTCAAGTTCAAATGAGATCTCAAAGGTGAGGGTGGTTCCTGCGATTGATGGGCTGGCCAAGTTTTTGAACGTCTCTGTGACAATGACCGGGGAGCATGTCACCGCCGCCCAGATCGACGCCATGCTGGCGGCTGCGACTAGCGTCATCCCTGAGGATAACCAGAGGATCAATTTTAGCGTGCGGCAGTCAGATGGCAGTGAGCGGTTATCAATTGTGGAGCAGGCTCAAGAGCTAGGCATGCCCGAATTTTACGTCCACAGTGACTACACGCTCGCTATTCCACTGGAGTGGCTGGAGTCCAAATACGGCACTGCCCCGTGACGTCAGATTCCGGTCTGCCCCGCTGGCGGTTTCGCCTGGCCGGCAAATGGTTCTCAATTGAGCTGCACGACGACGCTGCCCGGCGACGGTCGATCAAGGAGCTCGTGGAGGAACAAGTCGGCAAGGCGGAGGAGAACGCCACCCTGCGCGCCCTGATGCGGCGCCGCGTGGAGACCGGCGCGGTTGCCGCTCGCGACGCGCAGGCGCAGGGAATGTTCATCGCCACCGAAGTTTCGCCCGGCCTGGCGATGCCGGTCACCCTCACGGTCTACGCGCCGTCGGATCTGCACATGAGCCCCGCTGTCGGCACCGCCCCAGAAACGGTGATCTCGATGCTGGAAAAGAGTTTCGTCACGCTCGGGATGGAAGGCAATGACACGGCGACGCGGCTCTCCCTCGGCCAAGCGGAGGTGCTGCGGTTGCATCGCTACGCCTCACCGCCGCCCGATGAGCACGCGCCGGAGACCGTTCGAAATCTCATCGTGGACTACTGGTGCACCGTACCCGGTTCCAAACGGGTGGTGTTGGCCAACTTCTTCACCCCCTTGTCGGACATCACCAACGTCATGCTCGAGTATTTCGACGGTGTTGTCCGGGCCTCGTATTTCGAGGCAGAGGCTCAGGCAGCGGCTCAGGCCGCGGTCGTCTGAGCCGATACCCCCGGAATGGTCGCTAAACGGATGCCCGACTACTACACCTGGCTCGAGAAGCACCCTCGCACCTATCAGCGACAACACCAACTGGGTCACCCATGAGGTGGACCCCCGCACGTCCGAGCAGCAACACAACAACAAGCTCTACCGAATCACAGCGATCGACCTCGCTAAGAAACACCCAGAACTGAATGAGACCTTCAAGGACTTCTATGGGTCGGTTGAAGATGGAGGGCACAAGCAATATGCATTCAGCGAAGCGCATGACTAGGTATTGTTCAGCGGGATTCAAGGAATGGCGGGCGGCTAGCGCGTTCCTGCCTGCGGGGGTTGTACTTCTGCTCGTGGCGGGATGCTCGATACTTCCCGGCGGAGCAGGCGAGGGGGCGAACACTGATTCGGCCGGAAGCTCAAGCTCCGGCCAAGCGAGCGAGGGCAAGGCAGACATGCTGGTTATTGATGCAGTGAAATCAAGTTCCAACGAGATCGCAAGCGTTAAGGTCATTCCTGCAGTCGACGGGCTGGCCAAGTACTTGCACCTGTATGTGACCATGACTGGGGAGCAGGTCACCGCTGCCCAGATCGAGGCAATACTGATCGCCGCGACCGGCGTCAACCCTGACGGCAATGCTTGGATCGAGTTTTCCGTGTGGGAGTCCAAAGGTCTCGAGCGACTGACACTTGTGGAGCAGGCCCAGGAGCTTGGTGTGCCGGAGGAATACGTCCTCGATGACTACACTCTCGACCTTCCGCTCGAGTGGCTGCGGACGGAATACGGCGTGGTGCCGTGACCGGGGGCGTCACAACTGGCGAGGTTTCCCTGCCCCGCTGGCGGTTTCGCCTGGCCGGCAAATGGTTCTCCATCGAGCTGAACGACGACGCTGCCCGGCGACGCTCGATCAAGGACCTCGTGGAGGAACAAGTCGGCAAGGCGGAGGAGAACGCCACCCTGCGCGCCCTGATGCGGCGACGCGTGGAGACCGGTGCGGTGGCCGCTCGCGACGCGCAGGCGCAGGGGATGTTCATCGCCACGGAGATTTCGCCCGGCCGGCCGATGCCGGTCACCCTCACGGTCTACGCGCCGTCGGATCTGCACATGAGCCCCGCTGTCGGCACCGCCCCGGAGACCGTGATCTCGATGCTGGAAAAGAGTTTCGTCACTCTCGGGATGGAGGGCAACGACACGGCGACGCGACTCTCCCTCGGCCAAGCGGAAGTGCTGCGGTTGCACCGCTACGCCTCACCGCCGCTGAATGAGCAGGCGCCGGAGCAGACCGTTCGAAATCTCATCGTGGACTACTGGTGCACCGTACCCGGTTCCAAACGGGTGGTGTTGGCCAACTTCTTCACCCCCTTGTCGGACATCACCAACGTCATGCTCGAGTATTTCGACGGTGTTGTCCGGGCCTCGTATTTCGAGGCAGAGGCTCAGGCAGCGGCTCAGGCAGCGGTCGTCTGAGCCGATACCCCCGGAATGGGGGTGGCTGGCATCATGCAATCAGAAATCCGGTCGAGTAACTCTCGATAGGCTCACACCCACGGCTGAATACAGCCGTGGAAAATCCGGGGGGAAATTGTGGCGACACGCCTGCCCTCCGCGCCGCCGGTGTTGTCTGGATACACCTACGTCAGGCCTCTGGGTACCGGCGGATTCGCCGACGTGTTCCTTTTCGAGCAGAACATGCCGCGTCGTGCCGTCGCCGTGAAGGTGTTGCTGCAAGACGTCATCGACGACGACGTGCTCAGGCTCTTCAACGCCGAGGCCGATGTCATGGCCCGCTTGAGCTCGCATCCGTCGATTCTCACCGTCTACAACGCCGGCATCTCGGCCGACGGTCGGCCCTTTCTGGTGATGGAGTTCTGCCCGAGCTCGCCCGGCGCCCACTACCGGCGGCAGCCCCTCTCGGTGCCGGATGCGCTCATCATCGGCGTGAAGATCGCCTGTGCGCTGGAGACCGCACACCGCTCCGGGCTGCTGCACCGTGACGTCAAGCCCTCCAACATTCTGGCCACCTCGTTCGGCAGTCCGGTGCTGGCCGACTTCGGTATCGCGACGTCGCTGGCCAGTGTGCGGCACGACGAGCTGCTGGCCATGTCGGTGCCGTGGAGTGCACCGGAAGTCGTCAACGAGAGCACGAGCGGTTCGGTACCTACCGAGGTGTGGTCCTTCGGGGCCACGATCTACTCCCTGCTGGCCGGCCGGCCACCGTTCGAATCGGTTGAACGCGGCCGCAATTCCAGGGAACAGCAGAAGCAGCGCATCGGGCGGGCCAAATACACTTCGATCGGCCGGGCGGATGTGCCGGTCGCACTGGAAGAGGCCCTGGCCCGCATGATGAGCCGAGACCCGGCGCATCGCCAGGCAAGCCTCCTCGAGTGCGCCCAAGACTTGCAGCGCGTGCAGCATGACGCAGGCATCATGCCCACGGCGCTGGAGGTCGCCGTCGACGAATGGGCGGCCGCGGGCACCCCGATCGACTTCTCGAACACTGCCGTGCGGGGCACCGTGATCTCCGAGGTCGCGTTCGCCTCGCGACGCTCGAGGGACCGTGCCAAGCCGGTGCGGCCCAGCATGGTCGAAGACGAGGGCACCCGGTTGGCAGAAGCCGATCGCCGGCGACCTGGCCTGTCTGGCGTGAAACTGGCGATGGTGCTCGGCGGGGTGCTGGTGCTGGGCGGCGGCCTGGCCTTTGGCGCTGTGCAGATCATGGCCGGGCTCTGATGGCCGGCAGACGACAGGCCGTCGGGCGCCGGTTCGCGCCGAGGCCCCGCACCCTGCGCCTGGCCGCCGTCGTCACAATCGCCACGCTGCTGGGCGGTGTCGCCATCGTCGCCAACGGCTTCGACGTGAAGCAGACCGTCGTCGACGACAGCTCGATCTGGGCGTTGCAGAGCGGCGAGGGCAACCGGTACGCCAGGGTCAACACCGACCTCGGCGAGCTCGACACCGTGAAGACCGTGCCGAGCCCCAGCACTCTCGTGCAGACCGGCACCGGGGTCATGCTCTACGCGCAGAACAACGAAAAGGTCGTCGACGTCAGCCTGACGGCGCCGGTCGACCTGGGCGAAGACCCCACCGACTACGCCAGCACCCCCTCGGGCACCCGCACGGTGGTGTCCTCGGGGCCCTGGGTGGGTTACCTCACCGGCAGCGGGGGAGTGTTCACCGCCCCCGCCGTGGATGGGGTCGCGGCCGCACCGACCGCGGTCGATCCGTACGCCGATGAGGAACCCGCCAAGGGCGAGGAGCCGCAGAGCTACCACTCCGACGCGATCACGATCGGCACCGACGGCATCCTGTATAGCTACTCCAGCGCGCTGGACAGCGTGCTCCGTTTCGACATCGCCGAAGCGAAGGTCCTCGGGTTCGACGACGTTGCCGACGGACCCACGGACGATGGCGCCAGGATGACCGTGATCGGTGACACCTGGGCGCTGCTCGATGTCGCCGGAGAGAACCTCTGGCTCCGAGGTTCCACAGGGTTTGTCGAGACCCGACTGGCGACATCCGCGGTGCTGCAGACACCCTCAGCCACCGGCGACGCGGTCTACCTGGCGGATGCGTCCGGGCTCGTCTCCTTCGCCCTCGACGACGGCGAGAGCACCAGGGAAGTCGGCGAGGACGGCGGCGACATCGGTGTTCCCGCCGCACCCACCATGCTCGACGCAGAGCTGTACGCGGCCTGGCTGCCGGGTGGCGGGGCCGGGGGCACCCTGTGGAACAGTGCTGAGGGGGAGGGCGAGCTCGACTACGGCGACGCCACCTCCGGCAGCGATCCGCAACCGGTCTTCCAGACCAATGGCAGCCGGATGATCCTCAACGACACCCAGAGCGGGTGGGTGTGGGGTATGCCCGACGGCGCCCTGATCCTGAGCTCCCTGGACTGGGGACTGGCCGCCCCGACCGAACCGCAACAGAACACGGATGTCGAGGAGGCGTCCGAGGTCGTGGAGCCCAAGGCCCCCGTCGCCGAGGCCGACGCTTTCGGCGTGCGCGCCGGGCAGCAGGCGAGCCTGCCGGTGCTCCTGAACGACCACGATGCCAACGAAGACGTCCTCACGATCGTGCCTGACTCGGTGACGGGGCTGCCGGCCGAGTTCGGCACGCTCAGCGTCACGAATGCGGGCCAGTCCCTCGCCGTGCAGGTGGCCGCCGACGCCGCGGGCACCGTCACCTTCAGCTATGCGGTCACCGATGGCAGCCGGGTCGACGGGCTGAACTCCCCTCCCGCCACGGTCACCCTCACCGTGCACGATGACAGCATGAATTCGGCGCCGGTGTGGTGTGGCGTCGAGGGCTGCCTGCAGGACTGGCCGACCGTCGAGGTGCAGCCAGGCGGAACCGTCAGCGTGCCGTTGTTGCCCGGCTGGGTCGATCCCGACGGCGACCCGATCTTCGTGACCTCGGTCGTCAACACCTCCGGCACCGGCTCCGTCAGCGCCACCCCGTCCGGCACCCTGGTCTTCAAACACCCCAACGCGGCCGAGGCCGTCGAGGAGGTCGTGTCGGTCACCGTCGGAGTCTCCGACGTGCGCGGGGCGGTCACCGACAAGGTGCTGCCGATCCAGGTCACCGCCGCTCCCGCCCTCACCGTGCGCCCGTTCGCGCTGTTGGCCGCTGTCGGCGAACACGTCACCGCCAGCCCGGCAGAGCACGTGTGGGCGTCGGCCGGGCCGTACCGCATCGAAGCCGCAACCCTGCCGGAGGCATCCGTCGGGTCGACCGTCACGGTCAACGCGGGCGGCGCCACCTTCGACTTCGTGTCCACCCAGCCGGGCAACTATCCGGTCAGTCTTACGGTCGCGGACGACGCCACCGAGGTGGTGGTCCTGGTGCGCATCACGGTGCTCGCCCCCGAGTCCACCACCCTGTCGACCGATCCGGTCACGGTTTTTGTGCGACCGAAGGCCGACACCAGCGTGGACGTGTTCACCGCCGTGTCGAACCCGGCCGGCCGGGTGCTGCTGCTCAGCGAGGCGCTGCCCTCCGCGGCGGGCGCCGGTTCCCTCGACGTCGAAATCGTGGGCCAACGGATGCTCAGGGTGCGCGGTGCGACGGCGGACGAGCAGCCGGGCCTCCTCGGCGTGGTGAACTACACGGTCTCGGACGGCTCCGACGCGGCCGGCACGTCCGTGAACGGGCAGGCCACCGTGTATCAGCTGGCGCCGTCGGTTCCGCAGCCTCCCATCGCACTCGCCGATAGCGTCATCGTGCGGGCGGGTGCGCAGATCGACATCCCGGTGCTCGCCAACGACGTCGCGCCTGATGGCAATATCGTCGTGCTCAACGCCGACTCCATTCAGAACCCGTCCAAACTGGGCTTGGCGTTCGCCTCCGGGTCCACCCTGCGCTATCTGGCACCGGACCAGGCGGGCGTGTATGAGCTGCGCTACAGCGTGTACGTCGCCGGTGCCGCCGAGCTGGCCGATTCCGCGGGCGTCATCGTGACCGTGGTGGCTGCCGGCGAGAACAGTGCGCCGCAGCCCCGCCCGCTGACCGGGCGGGTGCTGTCCGGTGAGCAAATCGAGATTCCGTTCAACAGTTTCGGCATCGACCCCGACGGTGACGACGTCTCCCTGGACCGCGTCGTCGCCCAGCCGGCCCGGGGCACCGCCTCGGTGTCCGCCGCCGGCGACGCCATCGTCTACAGCAGCGTGGCGGGCGACCACGGTGCGGTGGAGTTCGAGTACCGGGTTCGCGACACCAGCGGCGTCACCGGAACCTCACTGGTGCGCATCGGTGTGCTCGACCAACGGGCCGACCCACGCCCGATCACGTTCAGCGACTACGTGGAGGTGGAGGCCGGCGAGGGGAACCAGGTCATCGTGTTCCCCGCGAGCAACGACGTGGATCCCAGCGGAGGTGCGCTGACCCTCACCGACGTGACGCCGGATGCCGCCGCCGATTCCGCCGAATTCGCCAGCCTCGCCGACCGCATCGCCACCGTCGAGGATGGCCAGGTGGTGCTGACCGCCGGACTCGAACCCGGCTTGCTCACCTTCGTGTACTCGGTGCAGAACGCCGACGGCAACACCGGCCAGGGCCTGATCGTCATGAAGGTCGTACGCGCCTCGGTGCCCGACTACCCGGTCGTGGCCGACACCCTCGTGTCCCTGGAAGAACGCGCCCAGTTCCCGAAGGGAATCGACGTGATCACCGGCCGGGCGTCGTGGGCGTCCGGTGACGTGAGCGGCCTGAAACTCAGCCTGTGGGGCAAACCAACCGGTGTGACCGTGTCTGGGTGGAAGATCAGCGGAGTAGCGCCGGATGACGGTCTGCTGTTGCCGTTCACGGTGAGCGGCAAGAATTTCCAGGGCAACACCGTGACGACCTACGGTTTTCTCCGCATCCCGCCGAAGGACGCCGTCATCCTCGCCCTCGATCGTGGCACCGCGCAACAAAACGTCAAGGAGGGCGAGTCCGTGGCCTTCGACATGGCCGCGCTGGTGTCGGTTCCCGACACCGACACGCTCGAGGTCGGCGAGGCGGTGCGGCCGTCCGGGCAACGCCCGGCCGCCAAGTGCAGTGTCAGCGGGCGAACCCAGATCACCTACACAGCGGGTGCCGGCGCACCGTGGATCGATTCCTGCACGGTGCCGGTGCGGCTGGCGGGCCAGGCCGACACGACCGATCTGGTGGTGCCGATCACGGTCGAACCGCTCGAACCGCAGCCGGAGCTCGTGCCCGCCGCCCTCACCCAGAGTCCCGGTGCCGGTGCCCACTCCTTCGAGCTCGGACAGATGGTGCGCTGGCAGGGAGAGGCAGACGCCGCAGCGTTGGTTTTCGGGATCGACTATGCCGGAGACCAGTTCACGGTGGAACAGAGCGGGTCGAGCCTGACCATCCTGGCCGCGGACGTCGCCGTGCCCGGCAAGGAGGAAGCCGTCACCGTGCGCCTGACCAGCCACCCCGACGTTCCCGTCGCCACTCTCTCGCTGAAGGTCGGACCCGCGCCGAGCGACCTGCCCAAGGGGGCCAGCGTCGCAACGCAGTGTTCCAAGGAGACCGGCAGCAGCTGCACGGTCCAGGTCATCGGTGGCGCCGGCGAAGTCAACTCGTATGCCTCGACTCCGCTCACGCTCGTGTCGGTGGCCTCGGCTGGCACCTGCCCCGGCGTGACGTTCGGCGTCGCCGACGCCCGCACCGTGCAGGCCAGTTGGACCAACGACACCGTGGGCGGCATCTGCCAGGCCAGCTTTGTCGTGCGCGACGCGCAGGGCAAGCTGTCGGCCGGTGCGCGTGACGGGGCGGTGACGATCGACCTGCAGGGTGTGCCCGGCGCCCCGGCGGCTGTCGCGCAGACGGCGTACAACGACGGTTCCATCACCCTGGCGGTCACGCCGGGAGGATCAGCCATCGCCTACCCTGCCCTGGAGGGCTTCCGCGTCCTGCGGGACGGCTCCGATATCGGCGTCACCTGCTCGGCCGGTGGGGAGTGCCCGGCGATCACCAACGTGACCAACGGTTCCAAGGCCATGTACTCGGCGCAGGCGTTCAACGCCGTCGGCAGCTCCGCGGCCTCGGCCGCGACCGAGGCCTGGTCGTATGCGCCACCAGGCATGTCCGGCGCCACGGCCACCCCGGTTTACGACGCCGGGATCACCTCGCCGACCAGCGGTGTCGTCGAGCTGGCGATGGACAGCAGCGACCCCTCGACCAGGAGCTACCAGGTCAACGACCAGGTCATCGCGTCCACGGGTGGCCGCACGGTCACCCGCCTGACGCTCGGCGTGGGTGCCCAGACCGTGCAGGTCACCCCGTTGAGCCGGTTCACGCCTCCGCCGATTTCGGGCGGTTCGAATACCTCCACAGTGTCGGTCGACGTGGCGGTCGCGGGCGCGCCGTCCATGAGCGGAGGCACCCTGTCGGCGACCCCGAACTCGATCACAGTGGCCGACGTGGCCCAGAACCCCAATGGCAGCGCGAAACCGTCGAGCATCGTCTATGTCGCCTACCTGGGCGCCGCCCCCAGTTGCACCGCCGCCGCGGACGGAACCATGCTCGCGCCGGCCAACGCTCGCACCGACGCCACAATGTCCGGCCTCACCAAGAACAGGGACTACCTCGTACTGGCCTGCTACGGCAACGGATTCGGTGTGGCGCAGGTCACCCTGGGCCCGATCACCACCTGGGAGCAGCCGGCAGCGCCGAAGGGGTACACCTATCAGATCGCTACGGATGCGGCGAAGCACGCGTACACGATCCAAGCTCCGACCTCGACCGAGCGGGTGCCGGACGATCACACCCTCGAGGTCTCCGGATTCCCCACCGACGTCTGGGGCGCCGCACCCACCATTCAGGTGCGCTACTGCCTGAACGGCAAGACCGCGGTCTGCGGCCCGTACGCCCAAGTGGCACCGGCGCAGGCCGACCGCGCCTGGCAGGCGCGCGTTGACGCTGTCACACCCGCCGCCTGCAAGCCAGGCGCGACACTGACCGCGATCGCGGACGGTCCAGGTTCTGAATCCGCCACGGTGACCGTTGTGCGTGCGACCTACCTGATCCCGGACAAGCCGAACCCGGACACCCCCGACGTGATCCCCACAACCAGCTCCTGGAAGGTCGTCGACGGAACCAAGGTTCCCGCGGACGCCACCCAGGTGAAGGACGTCGAATGGACCCTGTCCTGGGGCGGAACGGGTACGGCCGGCCTGGAGGGCTACTCCGGCGCCTTCGCGACCCCGAAACCCTGTGCCTGACCCGCGGCCGCACCGCTACCCGAACCCGCACGTGAATCAGAAAGCGACACGAGAACGATGACAATCACCCCGGAGCAATCCACCTGGTTCGCGAGCATGTTCACCGCGATGGTCGAGAATGTCGAGCAGGTTGTGCTCGGAAAGCGACACGTTGTCGAACTGGCATTCACCGCGATGATCAGCGAGGGGCACCTGCTTCTCGAAGATTTTCCAGGCACCGGCAAGACCTCGCTCGCCCGTGCCATGTCGCAGACCGTGCAGGGTGTCTCGACCCGCATCCAGTTCACACCCGACCTGCTGCCCGGTGATGTGACCGGCATCACCGTGTACGACCAGAAGACCGGCCTGTTCGACTTCCATAGCGGGCCGATCTTCGCCAACGTCGTGCTCGCCGACGAGATCAACCGGGCCAGCCCGAAGACCCAGTCGGCTCTGCTGGAGGCCATGGAAGAGGGCAACGTCACCGTTGACGGTGTGACCCGGTCCACGGGAGTTCCGTTTTTGGTCATCGCCACGCAGAACCCCATCGAGCAGGCGGGAACCTATCGGTTGCCGGAGGCTCAGCTCGACCGCTTCATGATGAAGACCTCCCTCGGCTACCCCGACCTGTCCTCAACCATCCGCATTCTCGAGGGCACCAGCGTCGTGCGGGGCGAGCTGTCGCCGGTGATCACGCCCCAGGCCCTGGCAGGCATGTCGGACATCGCCCGGGCGGTTTTTGTGAACCCGCTGGTCTACGACTACATCGCCCGAATCGTTGAGGCCACCCGCACTGCCCGGCAGGTGCGGATGGGCGTGAGCGTGCGTGGTGCCAGGGCGCTCACCAAGGCCGCCAAGACCTGGGCGGCCGCCCAGGGCCGTGTCTTCGTGACGCCGGACGACGTGAAGGGCCTCGCCGACCAGGTTCTCGCGCACCGCATGGTGCTCGACCCGGAGGCTGAGTTCGACGGGGTCACCGCGAGCGCCGTCATCGGACAGATCCTGCTGGACATCATTCCACCCAGCCGAAGCGACCTGGCGTGACCCTGCGCACAGAGTCGCACACCTCACGCACCTCGCACACGTCGACCTCGACCTCGACGTCGACCTCGACGGTGTCGGCTACGCATACCCGGTACGCCTCCGGCCGCGCCGGCTCGCTCGTCGAGGTCGTGGTGTGGTGGCTGCGGGCCTGGCGCACCCTGACCGCGGCCATCCGCGCCACGCTCCGGTGGGTGGGGGAGACCGTGACCACGGCCGGCTGGGTCGCGGTGTTCGCCGTGATCGTGCTCCTGCCCACGGGGCTGATCTTCGGCTGGACCGAATTGATCCTCGCCGGGGTTGTCGGCGCGGCCCTCATCATGATCGCCCTGCCCTTTCTCACCGGCGGACGCGCCTACAGCGTCGACTTCACCCTTCCGGTTGAGCGCGTCGTGGCAGGGTCGGAGGTGACCGGGGCGCTGAGGGTGACCAACATCGCCAAGCGACTCGAGCTTCCGGGACGCATCGACGTGCCCATCGGCGCCGGCCTGACCGAGGTGTATGTGCCGCTGATGCGGCCCAGACAAGTGCATGAGGAAGCCGTCGTCGTGCCCGCCTACCACCGTGGTGTCATCGACGTGGGACCGATCACCACCGTGCGCAGCGACCCGCTGGGAGTGCTTAAGCGCGAGGTCGCCTGGGCATCCATCAACCGGCTCTACGTGCACCCGATCACGGTATCGATCCCCAGCACCAGCGCCGGGTTCGTCCGCGACCTGGAAGGCAACCCCACCAGCGACATCGTCGACTCCGACATCTCCTTCCACGCGATCCGCGAGTACGCCCCCGGCGACGGTCAGCGCAACATCCACTGGAAGTCGACGGCGAAGACCGGAAAACTGATGGTGCGCCAATTCGAAGAGAGCCGGCGCTCCCGCCTGGCGATCATCCTCAGCCTCGACACGGCCGAATACGGCTCGGACGAGGAGTTCGAGATGGCCGTCAGCGTGGTCGGCTCGTTGGGCGTGCGAGCCGTGCGGGATGGCCGCGACCTCGCCGTGGTGGTGAGCGAGGAGATGCCCGACATCGTGTCCACGCGCATGCGATCGGTGCGCAGCCTGAATGTCATCTCGAGCCGCACCCTGCTGGACGACCTCACCACGGTCGGGTCGAGCCCCCGGATGATGGCGATCGAAGAGGTCTGTGTTCTCGCGGCCCAGGTGATTCCCGACATCTCGATCGCCTTCGTGGCTTGTGGTTCGGCGATCACCCCAGCCAGGATCCAGGCCCTCCGCCTCAAGTTCCCGGCCAACGTCTCCATCGTGGCCGTGCTCTGCGACCCGCAATCGCCGCCGTCGTACCGCGACCTGTCCGGAACCGGGGTGTTGACCATCGGCATCCTCGACGACCTGCGCTCCCTGCTCGCGCGTAAAGCCGCATGACCGGCACCGACCTGCCTGCGCGCCGCGATCGCGCCTTCCTCACCGTGAACGCGGGCTTCGTGGCGCTCATGGTGCTGCTCGCTGCCGTCGCGGCCTGGCCGATCTACCAATCGGGCGCCTTCGTCGTCATGGTGGCGGGGGCCCTGGGCGCCGCTTTCGTGATCGCGGCCATCGGTCTGGTGCGGGGCTGGTCCTGGTTCGCCCTGGTCCTCGCCACCCTGGCGGCGTACCTGATCCTCGGCGTGCCGCTGGCGATCCCGTCCGCGCTCGGCAGCCTGCCCGCCGCCGCGGCCGGGTGGCTGGACCTGGTGACCGCGACGGTCTTCAGTTGGAAGGAACTGATCACCATCCAGATTCCGGTGGGGCAGTACCAGAGCCTGCTGGTGCCGCCGTTCATCCTCTTCCTCGGCGGCACGACCGCGGCCCTCACCCTGGCCGCCCGGGCCCGCCGGCTCTACGTTCTCGCCGTGCCGGTGCTGTTCCTCCTGCAGCTCTTCGGACTGGTCTTCGGATCGACCGCGGTCAGCTCGACAGTCTCCATCGGTGGTGTGGCCCTGCCCGCTCCCAGGGAAAGTGCAATCGGTCTGGCCGGCTTTCTGCTCGGGTTCGGGTTTCTGGCCTGGCGCACCCGACAGGCCCGCAGCCTTGCGTTGAGCATGGCCTCCACATCGTCCGGCGTGCGGCCCGGCTCCGGCGTCGTGCTCCGACGGGCCCGGCGCGCCGCCCTCGCCGTCGGTGTGCTCCTGCTGGCTCTGGTTGCCGCCGTTCCCACCGCTATCGCCGCGAATCCGGCCGAGCGGGAGGTGCTGCGCAGCGCCATCGATCCCGGGCTCGAACTGCACCAGTACGTCAGCCCGCTCAGTCAATACCGCAGCTACTTCGACGCCGACCACTACGACAGCACGCTGTTCGAGGTAACGGGGCCAGGTGCCGCATCGGCGGCATCCCGGGTGCGGTTGGCCGTGCTCAGCTACTACGACGGTCAGGTCTTCCGCGTCGTCGACCCCGCCACCGGCACAGCCAACCAGGCCACCGCATTCGCGCGCCTGCCATCGACCGCGGATCCGGCTGATTCCGAGTCCCTGACGATCACCATCGACGCCTACCGCGGACCGTGGCTGCCTGGCGCGACCGCCCTCACCGGCGTCGCTTTCACCGGCGAGCGCAGTCAGGCCCTCACCGACGGGTTCTTCTACAGCGCCACAGCCGAGGCCGGGGTGGAACTGAACGGCGTCACAACGGGAGACAGCTACACCGTGAGCTTCGACCCGGCAGCGGAACCGGAAGCCGCGACGCAGACCCTCACGGCGCCGGCCTCTCCGGCCGGTCTGACCGATCCGGACCTCCTCCCGGCGAGCCTGACCACCTGGGTGCAGGCGCAACAGGTGGGCTCGGACGGCGCCGGGCTGGTGGAGCTGGTGACCCGGCTGCGCGAACGCGGCTATCTCAGTCACGGGATCACCGCGCCGAGCGAAGCGGGACCGACCAACTGGGCCGGCGGCCTGGGCGATTACGTGTTCGAACCCAGCCTGGCCGGCCACTCGTCGGACCGGATCGACGCTCTCTTCTCCGCCCTGCTCGACAAACAGAACAGCACCCAGAGCACCGACAACTCTCAACTGGTCGCCGGGGTCGGTGACGATGAGCAGTTCGCGGTTGCCGCGGCGCTGCTCGCGCAGACCCTCGGCTTCCCGTCCCGGGTGGTGCTCGGCTTCGCGCTGGCCGACTCGTCGGCCGGCGCAGCGGCGATTCCGGCATGCGCCGACGGCGTGTGCCGGGGAGGCAACCTGTCGTCCTGGATCGAGGTGCAGGGGGCAGACGGGGCGTGGACGACCATCGAGACCACCCCGCAGCACACCGATCCGTTGTCTCCGCTGAACGACTCCACCCGCGACCCCGAGATCGCCACGGAGGTTGTGCAGCAGCCGGCCACCGAACAGTTGCCGCCGGCGGCCAATCCGGCCAGCGGCGACGACCAGGCGCCGGCCGACGAGGCTGAGGGTCCCGACCTGCGCTGGTTGACCAACCTCCTCAAGGTGGTCGGAACCGTGCTGCTGGTTCTTCTGGTGCTCGCCACGCCGTTCCTCGCCGTGCTCGGCGCCAAGATCTCCCGGCGTCGGGAACGTCGGCGCACCGTCGACCTGGCCGGGCGTTTCGCCGGCGGCTGGGACGAGTACGTGGACGCCGCGGTGGACCGCGGGTTCGGCGGCGAGGGTAGCCAGACGCGGTCGGAGACGGCCGCGCAGTTCGGCAGCGCCGGCGGCGCCCGGCTGGCGACGCTGGCCGACCAAGCCGTCTTCGGGCCGGTACCGCCGGCGGCCGAAGACAGCGAGGCGTACTGGGCGCTCGTGGATCTGGAACGGGCCGAGCTGCTCAAAGACGCCGACCTGCGCCACAGGATGCGCGCGGCTCTGTCCATGCGTTCATTCGCCCGCCACCTGGGCCCCGCGCGAACACGCGGGACTGGCATGATCGATCACGGCTGGCGTCTGCTCCGACGCACCGACCACAGAATGGAGGAGCGCCCGCCGACCAGCAGGCGCGCACACTAAATGGACGCTAATTCGGGAGCGACCGCGGGGATCATCCTCGCCGTCGCGGCGGTGCTCGGCATCGGCTGCTACGTGTGGGTGTCGTTGGCCCTGGCGCGAGTCTTCGAGAAACTCGGTGAGCAGGGCTGGAAGGCCTGGGTGCCGGTCTTCAACATCATCACCCTGCTGAAAGAGGGCGGCTATTCCCCGTTGTGGGTGATCGCCTTCTTCGTGCCCGTGGTGAATGTGGCCGGGGCGGTCATCGCCGTGCTCGCGATGCATGGCATCAACCGCCGCCTGGGCAAGGGCACCGGATTCACCGTTCTGGCCGCCCTGGCCTACCCGGTCTGGGTGAGCATTCTCGGGTTCGACAAGAGCGCAACAACCGGGTTGGAGCCGCTGGCCGCCGTGCTCGGCGCATCCCAGGCCTCTGTTCAGTCGCTCCTCCCACCGGCCACCGCCGGCGACGGCGCCTGGTTCCCACCGCCTGCTGCCGCGCAGGCCGCGCCGATCCGCGAATCGGTGTTCTCGGCCCCGCCGCCTCCCGCACCCCCTTTTCCGGCAGCCTCAGCGCCCCCAGTTCCGGCAGCCTCGGCGCCCCCGGTGTCGTCTCCGCCCTTCGCCACGCCGAACCCGTTCGTGGCGCCTCAATCGCCAGTCGTCGACCACCCGCCCGCGCGCCCGACGGCGCCGGAGGTGGCCCCGAGCCCCTGGGCGCCACCGCCCGCCGTGGCCCTGGCGGCCCCGCCCGCTACGGCCCCGCCCGCCGCGGCGTTCATCGGGCTCCCTCCGCAGTCGGTGCCTCCGGTCGGGGTGCCGCCCGTGGGGCCGCCGCCGGTCGGGGTGCCGACCGTTGCGAGCGCCCCACCGATGGCGCCCGCACCCCCGATGCCTGACTTCGGCGTCGGCGTGACCCCCGACACCGATGACACCTTCTACGCCGACGAGGACGTGGAAAAAACCATGATCTCCAGCCGCAGGCTGAAGCCCTGGATTCTGCAGACCGAGGACGGACAGCGGGTGCAGCTCAGCGCCCCCGTCGTGCTGGTGGGCAGAAACCCGTCTCCAAGTCGCACGCATCCGGAAGCCCAGCTGGTCTCGGTGACCGACCCGGGCAAGACGGTGTCGAAGCTGCACGCCCGGCTGGAACTCGCCGACGGCGCCTGGACCATCGTCGACCTGAACTCCACCAACGGTGTGGTCTTGATCGACGAAGCCGGCACCGAGAACGAACTCACTGAGGGGATCAGCACTCCGCTGACCGAACGATTCCTCCTGGGCGAACTGCCCTGTCAGATCCAGCTGGAAGCCTCACGATGACGCAGGGCACTGCGGTGGTGGACGCCGGGGCTGAGGTGAGCCTCCGTTTCGGATCCCGCACCGATGTCGGCCGCAAGCGTGCCGTCAACGAGGATTCGATCCTCGCGGACTCGCCGGTCTTCATCGTTGCCGACGGCATGGGCGGACACGAAGCGGGCGACCGTGCCAGTGCTGCCGTTGTCGCGGAGTTCGTTCTGCTCGCCGGACGGTCTGAGCTTCGGCCGGAGGACGTGGCCGCCGCCGTGGAACGTGCACACGTCGCGGTGCGCACCGTCGCCGACGGCACCACCAAGGGAGCAGGCAGCACCCTGACCGGGGTCGTGCTCGTGCACCATCTCGACCGGCCGCACTGGCTGGTGCTCAACGTGGGTGATTCGCGGGTATACCGAATGCTCAACAGTGAAATGAGCCAACTCACCGTTGATCATTCCATTGCCCAGGAACTCATCGACAACGGCACCATGCAACAGTCCGAGGTGGCGACCTTCGCACGGCGCAATGTGATCACCCGGGCGGTGGGCGCCGCCGACAGCCCAGCGGACTACTGGCTGTTGCCGGTGCTCACCGGGGAGCGCCTGCTGGTCTGCTCCGATGGCCTGACCGGGGAGCTCAGCGACGAAACCATCAGGGCGGGCCTGACCTTGAACGGTGAGACCCAGCAGACGGCCGACATTCTGCTCGGTCAGGCGCTGACCCGCGGCGGACGGGACAACATCTCGGTGATCGTGGTCGACGTTGTGGCCGGCGGCACCACGGTGAGCGAGGACCCGTCGACGTCATCGCGCGTTGACACCAGCGACGACACGGTGGATGTGCGGTGTGACGAAACCGCGGAGGTTCCGGGCCGAAAGGGGCGCGCCGATGACCGATGACAACACCCGGTCGGAGCGGCCAGACGACGACGATGACGAGGTGTCCGACGACGCCGATGAGAAGACCCGAGTCGTCGACCGGAACTCGGACGACGACCACACCCGCATCGTGTCCAGGGCGCAGGCAGAGGAGCGCACCCGCGTCGTGGAGCGGAAGTCGCCTGCCGCGCCTGTCGCAGCCGCGCATGCCAGCGCTGCCGCTGCCGCTGCCGCTGCCGACGACGCCGATGACGCTGCCGAGGACATCGACGAAACCCGGATCGCTGCGAGCCCCGCCCGCCGCACAGATTCCGGCCGCAACGCCGGTACCCCCGCGGAGTCCGGCATGCCGGGCCGGTTCCAGCCGCCGAAGGTGCAGAGCGGAGCGACGGAGTCGTACGGAATCCGCCACGTTCCGCCGGCCGCCGCACCATCGAGTCGGCCTGGGCTGACTCCAGTGCCCACTGTGACGCTGCCGGCCAGCCCGGCCGAGCTCCGTGAGGCCGCGGCGGCCCGCCGGCGTCGCCGCCGCTGGCGCACCCTGGCTGTGGCTGTCGCGAGCACGCTTCTGGTGGCCGCCGCAGCCATCCTGGGCATCGTTGTCCTGATCGGTGTGTAGCCGGTCGGCCACTAGGCTGGGGGAAATTCTCTGAGGGGGTCTCCGCCATGGGTGCTGCAACGTCGCCGACAGGTTCACCGTCCCGCCGTCCACTCTGGTTCGCTCTCGGCGCCGTCGGCGTTGTCCTGGTCGTGGCCCTGATTGTGGTGCTCGTCGTCTGGCGCGGGGGAGCGGGCACCCCCACAAGCTCCGACACCCTGCCTGGCACCCGACCCACCCCATCCTCGACCGCCGAACCGCTGGCCGTGGCCACCCCCGCCCCCGCGGCGGCGGCCGGTCCGCGTCCCACCACCTGTGACGCCATCTACAGCCCGACCATGCTGGCCACGCTCACCGATACGAGCGCCCTGAACCCCGACTGGACCGAGTCCGACCCCTCAGGTGTGCTGTTCGGCACCAGTGACGCCGAGCTCACCACTCTCATCGAGAGTGTGGAGCACCTCACCTGTGTGTGGGCGGATCCCAATGGCGGCTCCGGCAGCGGCCTCACCTCCAACGTGGTCTTCGTCTCCGCCGACCAGTTGGAGGCGGCGCACCAGCGCCTGCTCGGCCTCGGCGAGAACTGCTACGAGGAGCTCGGCGGCATCCGTTGCGTGGCCGAGACGCCTCAGGGCGATGAAGGCATCGCCGGCGAATCGCACTTCCTGCGCGACGGCATCTGGTTGGCCACCCGCTACGTGAACGCGGGTCCGGATGGCTACACCCACGACATGGTGGCCACCATCTGGGCTGGCGCCTAAGCAGCACCCTCCTCGCCCGGTCCGGGCTATGCTGGGCGCAAAATCCTCCGGGAGGACCGCGCTCAGGGAGGTCGCATGCCCGCTCACGGAACACAAACGATCACGACGGGTCGTCAATGGGTGCTGCTGATCCTGGGCGGCATCGTGACGGTGGTCGTGGTCCTGGCCGCAGTGTGGGTCATCTTCACGCCCCGGCCCGCCAACACTCCCGAGGAGAACGCGGGCGGGCGGCCGGCGCCCGCCGCGGCACCGTCACCCGTGCCGGTCACCGCGCCCACCGCGGTGGTCGCCCCTGGCACGCCCAAACCCGCATCCTGTAACGAGATCTACAGCCCCGACATGGTCGCCGCATTCGGTGACCTGGTGTTGAATCCAGCCTGGACAACCGAACCCGGCGCCGATGTGCGCGTCGGCGCCGACGACCCGGAGCTGCGCGCCATAATCAACGCCAGCGAGCACCTCAGCTGCCGGTGGGTCAGCCCGGCCGGGGCGTCCGGCAGCGGCGTCTCCACCAGCGTCGTCTGGGTGACCGCGGAGCAGACCGCGGCTGTCGAGGCCCGGCTGCGCGCGCTGGGCATGGAGTGCTACGAAGAGCTCGGGGGGCTCCGGTGCATCACCGAAACCTCAGCGGGCGCCGACAGCATCGGGCAGTCGCACTTTCTGCGCGGCGGCATCTGGCTGGCCACCCAATACGTGAACGCCGGTCCGGATGGCTACACCCACGACATGGTCAACAGCATCTGGGCAGGGGCCTGAACCGAGCAATTGCCCGCGTGCGACTCCCGCACGCCTCCAGCGGTGGAACCACCCGATAGGGTACAGATAAAGCATCGACTTGACTGGACCAAACCAGATCAGCCGAGCCAATTCCCAGGCCCCTGAACGTGGGACTCACCGTCTCATCAGGCCTGGGGCACTCCGCAATTCGTCATCTTATTCGGGCGCTGGTTTGCCAGCTGCGTGCGCTCCGTCTCCCAGCAGCCACGGCCCGTAGGGGGATGTTCTCTCATGGCGACGCTCACCGAGATCCTGATCCTGCACGGCCTGTTGCCCATCGAAGTATTGGACACCCTGCTGGAGGGTGACCCGGCGGACGAAACCGCCGTGCGTGCCCTCGTCGCAAAGGGCGCGATCACCGAGGTACAGTTCGCGAAAGCCCGGGCCGCTCAAGCAAACCTGCCGTTCGTGGAACTGGCCGAATACCCGGTCGATCGCCTCGCCGTTGCGCTGGTGCCCGTAGCGGTGTGCCGCCGGCACGAGGTACTGCCTGTGCTCATCGACGGTAACCGCCTGGTGCTTGCCATGGTCGACCCTGGCAACGTCTTTGCCGTCGACGATGTGCGGGAGGCATCCGGGATGCGTGTCACCCAGGTCGTCGCCGAGCGGGCGGACCTCTTGGCCGCCATCGGCCGCTACCATCGGGCCGACGGCGAACTGAGCGACCTGACATCCACGCTTCAGGAAGAGAATGCGGCGGCCGCTGTCGAATCCGCCTCCTTCGGTGTCTCCGACGCCGGGGAGGACGACGCCCCGATCGTGCGGTTCGTGAACCTGCTGGTCAGCCAGGCCATTCAGGATCTTGCCTCGGACATCCACATCGAGCCCGGCGAACATAGTCTGCGGGTGCGCTACCGCATCGATGGGGTGCTGCACGAGATGCAGACTGCGCCCAAGAGCATCCAGAACGGTGTTATTTCCCGGCTCAAAATCATGAGCGATATCGACATTGCCGAACGCCGCAAACCCCAGGACGGCCGCATGACGGTGCGACACGCTGGTCGACAGATCGACCTGCGCGTGGCGACGCTGCCCACGGTATGGGGCGAAAAGGTGGTCATGCGGATCCTCGATAACTCCAGCACCACCCTGGATGTGCGCGCGTTGGCCTTGCTCGAGCACAACTTCGAGGCCTATAAAGCCTCGTATTCCAAGCCCTACGGCATGATCCTGATAACCGGGCCTACCGGTTCGGGCAAGTCCACCACGTTGTACACCACCCTGGGTGCAGTTGCTCGCCCGGAGGTCAACGTGATCACGGTTGAGGACCCGGTGGAGTACCGCATGGCGGGCATCAATCAGGTGCAGGTCAACGTAAAGGCCGGCCTCACCTTCGCCAGTGCGCTGCGTTCCATCCTCCGCAGCGACCCTGATGTGGTGCTGCTCGGAGAGATCCGCGACCACGAGACCGCACAGATCGCTATCGAGGCTTCACTAACCGGCCACCTTGTGCTCTCAACGCTCCACACTAACGACGCACCGAGTGCCATTACTCGACTCACCGAGATGGGCATCGAGCCTTTTTTGGTTGGCTCCGCTCTGGACTGTGTCGTCGCTCAGCGGCTCGCTCGTCGTCTGTGCGACAAGTGCAAGTCGCCGTCGGTGCTGACTGCGGCGGACCTCACGCGGTTACGTTTCGCATTTGACCCGGCGCTGCCGTTACCGACGATTTACGAGCCCGTCGGCTGCACACAGTGTTCCAAGACCGGCTACCGGGGCCGTCTTGCAGTACATGAAGTGATGACGGTCACCGAAGAGATCGAGCGGCTCGCTGTCGCTCGAGCGTCCAGCGCCGATATCGCTCGAGTCGCGCGCGACCAGGGAATGATCACCCTCCGCGAAGACGGCTGGGCGAAAGCCCGCTTGGGATTGACATCGATCGAAGAGATTTTGCGCGTGGTCGCGTAATGCAAGGGGAGACCAACATGAGCCAGCCCATCTATGACATTCCTGTGACGCCACCGCAGCGTCCCGACGGCGAAGAGGAGATCAAAGCCGAACCGGCAGATCAAGTCACCGAGCCAGTGCCGTGGTACCTCCTCGACCCGGCCGATTCGCCGGCCGCCGAAACTGTGCCGTTCAAGTCGAAATACGATCAGGTCACCGAAGCCGTGACGGTGTCTCGGACCCATGCCGAAGCGTCCCGGCCGAGTGAGGAAATTGCGCCCGACCTCACGCGGTCAGCACTTGAAGGGGCGACCTCCGGCCAGGTGCTCCGCCCACGGGCGGAGACTGCCGAAGGCGGCCGGCCGCGGCGTGCCGCGCGCACAGATTCGACTCTGGGTGCTGACCAAGATCTTCTGAACGCCCTGCAAGAGGTGCTCGACCTCAACGGCTCGGACCTGCACATCACGGTCGGTGCGCCGCCAAGCCTTCGGGTCAATGGTCATCTGCGCCCGTTCGATAACGCGAGCCCGTGGATGTTCGACAAAGTGTCGGACGCCTTGCTCAGCATCCTCACACCAGCGCAGCGCATGGAGTTCGAGCGCGAACTGGAACTGGACTTCGCTTACACGGCCAACGGCGCCCGATTCCGCGTGAACTATTACCAGCAGAGGGGCTCGATTGGTGGTGCTTTCCGGCTTATCCCGCGCGAAATCAAGCCGCTCAAGGAACTCGGCATGCCCGACTCGGTGGCCCGCTTCGCCGCGATGCCGCGAGGACTTGTCCTTGTCACCGGGCCCACCGGTTCCGGTAAATCCACCACACTCGCTGCCCTCGTCGACGAGGTCAACCGCACCCGCGCCGACCACATCGTCACTGTGGAGGACCCGATCGAGTTCCTGCACAAGCACCGTAAATCCCTGGTGAACCAGCGTGAGGTCGGCAGCGATACGAAGAGCTTCGCGTCAGCCCTTAAACACGTTCTGCGTCAGGACCCGGATGTCATTCTCATTGGGGAGCTGCGGGACCTGGAAACCATCTCTGTCGCGATCACCGCGGCGGAGACGGGCCACCTTGTCTTCGCAACACTGCACACCCAGAGCGCTCCTCAGACCATCGATCGAATGATTGACGTTTTCCCGCCGCACCAGCAGGCACAGGTGCGTTCCCAATTGGCGGCGACGCTTCAGGGCGTCGTTTGCCAGACCCTGGTCAAGCGAGTTGATGATGGACGTGTCGTGGCCACCGAGGTGATGTTCGCCTCCCCCGCCATTGCCAACCTCATCCGCGAGGGGAAGACCTATCAAATCCCGTCAGTGATGCAGGCCGGCCGCGGCCTTGGAATGCACACCATGGACCAGCATCTGGCCGAACTGGTGGACGCCGGCCTCATCAGCCGCACGTCGGCGGAGGAGAAGGCGCAAGACCTGGAAGGCCTTGCCCAGCTCATCCGTCGCGTGGACCCCGCGGCTACGGGCACGGCTACTTCTCCGATGTCCAGTGACGGCATTGACTACGACGCGTACTCAGGCGGGAGTGGGGTCTAATGCCTACTACTGTCGCCTTCGCTTACAAGGGACGCAATGCGGCCGGCAAGATCGTCAAGGGCCGACTAGACGCCTCGTCAGAGGGTGCTGCGATGACTCGAATGCGCACTATGGGACTGGCGCCGATTTCGGCGACGGAAGTCGCCGTCGGTACCGGACTGAACATGGACATCACGATTCCGGGGTTCAGTAAGTCCATTAGCTTGAAAGACCTGGCCATTATGAGTCGCCAGATGGCAACGATGACCGCGGCCGGTCTTTCTCTGTTGCGAACATTGAACATCCTGTCGGAACAAACCGAGAACAAAGAACTCTCCAAAATTCTCACGTCGATCAAGAGCGAAGTCGAAACCGGAGTCTCACTTTCCGAGGCGCTGGACAAACACTCAAAAGTGTTCCCACCCATCATGATCAATCTGATCAGGGCAGGAGAGACCGGTGGCTTCCTGGAAAGCTCCCTCAACTCGGTGGCCCAGAATTTTGAGTCAGAGACGAAGCTGAAAGACACGATCAAGTCTGCGATGGCGTATCCCACGATCGTTCTGATCATGGCGGTGCTGGCCGTAATCGGCATGTTGACCTTCATAGTCCCGGTGTTTGAGAAGATGTTCGCCGGCCTCGGCGGGGAATTGCCGCTGCCGACCATGGTGCTGGTGGTGCTATCGAAAGCCATGGTCTGGCTCTTACCCGTGATCATCGTTGGTGGTATCGCCTTTACTGTGTGGTGGCGCCGGAACAAAAACACCGAGCAAGTACGTAAAGTTGTCGACCCGTTGAAGTTGCGACTCCCCGTGTTCGGCCCGCTCATGACCAAGCTGGCAATCGCGCGGTTTAGCCGCAACTTTTCGACGATGATCGGCGCTGGAGTTCCAATTCTTCAATCGCTGAACATTGTCGGGGAGACCTCTGGTAACTGGGTAGTCGAGTCCGCGTTGCGCAAGGTTCAGGACTCCGTGAGGCAAGGGAAATCCATCGCGGAGCCACTCAGCCTTGAGCCGGTATTTCCGGCGATGGTTGTGCAGATGATCGCGGTTGGCGAAGACGCCGGAGCCCTGCAGCAGATGCTGGGAAAGATCGCAGATTTCTACGACCAGGAGGTCCAATCGACGGCGGAACAGCTGACAGCCCTGATTGAACCGCTGATGATCGCATTCATCGGCGTCATCGTCGGTGGGATGATCGTCGCCCTGTATATGCCGATGTTCAGTATTTTCGAGTACATCAACTAGACCCCCCGAACTGGGGTCATGACGCGCCCCTGTTACCCCTCTTTGTGGCTCAGCGCAAGGCCCGCGAGACCATATGCTCAGATCAGGCAGCACAATCGCTTTTCCCAGTTCTCACACAGCAAAGGACCCTCCCCATGATCCGTAGAATCTCGGCAGCGCTTGTCAGCAAGCGTTCAGCACTCGGCCAGAAGGAGAAGGGCTTCACGCTCATTGAGCTCCTTGTTGTGGTCCTCATCATTGGCATCCTCGCTGCCGTGGCTATCCCGATCTTCCTAGGTCAGCAGGAGTCTGCCAAGGACAGTTCAGTTGAGGCGGCAATCACCAACGCCAAGACGGCAGTCGTTGCTGCGATCGTCGAAGGCGATACCGTTGCAGAGGCGATCGCATCTCTCAACTCGGCAGCTGGTCTTGAAGGCTACACGCAGAGTGGTGACATCGATGTGCGAGGGACAGCATCTTCTGTGACCGCATTCACCATCACGGGAGCCTATGGCGACGGCCACACCAACATCCACCACATCACCGACGCTTCTCCAGCTGTAGCTGGCGGAACCTGGACGCCGTAGCCCCGTAGGCTTCGAGTGAACTCTGAGCGGGGTGCCCTTGCAGGGTATCCCGCTCGCAGTTTCTGTATCGATTCCATCAACGGAATGGGCCCAAAGTTGGATGAATTGGCTAGGTCGGTGCGTCCTCAGCGCAACGCAGGATTCGGAATGATTGAGGTGGTTATTTCGATGTTCCTTCTCGGCCTCTTAGCGGTCGCGTTCCTACCCTTGCTCATCGGCTCCTTAAGGGTCTCGGCTGCAAACTCCACGCTGGCCGTCGCGGCGCAATTGGCCAGCAAGCAGCTGGAGGAAGCACGTGCCCAGGGACCGGTGTGCAGTGCCATTACCATTCCAGTGGGCTCAAGCGTCGTGCCCGGGCCCACAGATTCTGATGGCGTTGCCTTCGAAATTCGGCGTACTAGAGACGCCTGTCCCACTTCCGCTGCGAGTTTTCCTACAACTGTGTCCCTAACCGTTGCGGTTTGGAAGATCGGTGCATCGGAAGCGAGCGTTAAGGCAAAAACGCGCATACTTGTGACCGGGCCGTGAGAATGTTCTGGTCCAGAGAAACGAAGCGCGATGTCAAGGGCGAGTCGGGCTTCACTCTTGTCGAGTTGTTGATCTATTCGGCGATGGCTACCGTCATTCTGGTGATTATCAGCTCGTTCCTAATCAATGCCGTGCGTGGTGAGCGCGATGTCCGTTCGGTGGCTGAAGCTACTACGCTCGGTCAGCTCCTCTCAAACTCGGTGCAAAAAGGTGTCCGCAACGCCTCAGGTCTGCAATTGACGAACGGTGTTGACGGCAGCATCCTGCTTATCGCGCGAACGGCGAACTCTGCTGTTCCGCTCACCTGGTCGTGTCAAGCATGGTTCTTCGACCCCATCGACGGGGCGGTTTACACAACTAAGCATGCAGACACAGCCCCTATCTCCGTGCCGTCGGGAGGGCCCCAGGGCTCTTGGACGGTCTTGGGCAACGGAATTTCAGCAGTGGCGGGTGCCGCAGTATTTGCCACCCGCCCCAACGGGATTGACATGGATTTCTACGTCGCGGCGGGTGACAACCGGGATCCGGTGCACCTGCAGACGTCGGCCATCCAGCGAAACCCAGAATCGGTGGGTACGCCATGCTTCTGAGCTCTGTTGTGTCGCGCCTAAGACGTGGTGAAGAAGGTAGCGCGCTTATCGCCGTAATCGGCGTTTTCGGCGTTGTCGCCATCGTGGGAATCATGGTGGCCGCAGCGACCGTCAACGCGGTTGGGTACACCTCGGGGACTCGCGCTGCCGTGCAGGCGCAGGCCAATGCGGAGGCGGGGATCGCCACAGCAACTGCGGACCTTATGCGAGGAGCGTGCCCAACCCCATCAGGCGGTGTGGCGGGCTTTACCTTGGCCGTTTCCTACTCCACCCAACTAACCGGTGACTCGTGGACGCCCGGATGCCCAGGCGCCACTGCAAAGAGGGTACTGATCATTGCGACGGGAGCAGCCTCCGCGGTCGGTGTCGCAGGGAACTCCGCCGGAGACACCCGTCGTATCGAGGCAATATACGCCGCTCCTGTTTCCAGTACGGAAATCGTGGCATCTGGAGCGGCCATCTATGCCTACTCATCGACGGGGTTCTCCGGATCCGGCAGTCTCGTTGCTACCGCTGCTGGTTCTACACCCGCCGTTCAGGTGAAGACGGGACCTGTTGTTTGCAGCGGCGCGAGCAAGATTCCGAATGATCTGGTTGTGGCCAACGGGACCTTGGAAGTCCAAGCATCATGTGCAGTGAGTGGGAACGTGTGGTCAACCGGCAAAGCGACTCTCACGGGGGACGTTACCGTCGGGGGGAATGTCACGTCAGGTGGGTTAACCATCACCGGGAGCTCTCGTGTGAAGGGCAGCGCGTGGTCTTCCGGCCCCACGACAATGTCGGGCACCGCGCAAATCGTGGGTAATTTGAGCGGGACCGCGCTGACCATGACCGGCGGGACGATCAAGGGAAACGCATGGCTCTCTGATGCTGTGAGCCTGGCGTCCGGAAGCCGAATTGATGGGCTGCTGACCGCTAAGTCCCTCTCTGGTCCAGGAGCCACCAACGGCGGGAAGGTCCTTGTGCCGGCTGGCCCGGGACCCGGACCGGCGCCGGCGCCGGCGCCGGTCGTACCGAGTTGGATCGATTTCAATTACCTCAAATCAGATTGGGTAGGATTTAGCGAGAAAATTGTAAGCGGTTACTGCGATTTTGCGGTGCTCCAAGCCGCAGCAGACCAGCTGGCATCTGGCCCTGGCATCATTGATGCGCGTACCTGCACCAATGCGATCACCGTTTCGGATTATCAGAAGTTAGCCCTGGGCAACGACTTGGTCATAGTCGCTAAGAACTTTCAGCTGGGTAGCGGCGGCGGGTTCAGTGCCGCATCGCCACGGAAGCTCTGGCTGATCACAGAGGACACGAATAAGAACCTCCTCCCGACCTGCCCCGCTGGCGCGGGGTTCAAGATTGACGGTGGGTTCACCCTCGGTGCGAATATCACAACAATGGTCTACACCCCCTGCGCCTTCAAGCTGCTGGCAGGCGTTACTTGGCGAGGTCAGGTATTTGCTGGCGGTGCGACGGTGGACGGCGGGGCAACAATGCAATACGCGCCGCTCGGGCTCCCCCGTGTGAACCTGACCACCGGCGCGGACGCGGATGACGCCGGCGCAGTCAGTTCCAGCATGCTCGGGCAGAGGCTTTCGATCCGTGACATCGATGATTAGCGCGACCGCTCTCATTGCACTGTTCGGCGCTCTGATCGGGTCATTTCTGAACGTTGTTGCCTACCGTGTTCCCAAGAGGATTTCCGTCGTGTCGCCACCCAGCGCCTGCACGCAGTGCGGAGTCCGCATCAAGGGATATGACAATATTCCTGTCCTGTCTTGGTGCCTGCTCCGGGGTAAGTGCCGTAATTGTAAGAGCGCCATCTCGGTGCGGTACCCGCTCATCGAACTCGGAACCGCGATTTTCTTCGCACTCGTCGCGTCCTGGGTCTTTTCAGGCGGAATCTCGATGCGGTGGCGAGAGACACTAACGGTCGGCATTGTTGCGACTGCGGCAGTACTGTTGGCCTATCTTTATCTGGCCGCGATCAGTGTCGCGCTCACAGTGATCGACATCGAGACTCATACGCTTCCAAACAGCATTGTGGTGCCTGCATACCCGGTGTCTGTTGTCCTGCTGACCGCCGCGGGGTTTCTGGGCGGAGAACCCGGAAGGGTACTCGGCGCACTGGTTGGTGGCATCGCGATGTTCGGCATGTACCTTTTGTTAGCCCTCGCATCTCGCGGAGGGATGGGGCTCGGTGATGTGAAACTTGCCGGCGTGCTCGGTCTGTACCTTGGTTGGCTCGGTTGGGGGCCGCTTGCCGTCGGTGCGTTTGGCGCGTTCCTGCTCGGGGGACTGTTTAGTGTGATGCTTATCATCACACGCAGGGCGAATCGGAAATCCGGCATTCCATTCGGGCCATGGATGCTTGCCGGTGCATGGCTAGGCATTCTCGGCGGTCGAGATATCGCCAACTGGTATTTGGCGCTCTTCGGTTTGGCATGACGGCAGGGCTAGCAGGAGAGAAACAGTGAAATCAAACGTCGTAGGAATAGACATCGGCAGCACGGGCGTGCGTGCCGTCGAACTGAGCGACTCGGGCAAGGCGCGGCCCACGGTGGTCAAGTATCACGCAATTCCATTACCTGAGGGGTCGGTGGTGCGAGGTGAGGTTCAGGAAATCAACACTGTGGCTGAGGTCCTAAAGCGGCTCTGGTCCGCTGGAGGGTTTGGCAGTAAGAACGTGGTGATGGGGATGGGCAACCATCGGGTGCTTGTTCGGGATTTGACTGTGCCGTCTGGGTCGATGGTACGGATCAGGGAGTCTCTCCCCTTTCACGTTCAGGACATGCTGCCAGTGCCTGTGGCCGACGCCTTGCTCGATTTTTACCCCATATCCGAGGAGGACGACGCTGTTGCCGGGCCTCAGGTTCACGGCCTCCTCGTGGCCGCCGTGAAACAATCGGTGCAGGCTAATGTGAAGGCCGTTCAGCTAGCCGGGCTTATCCCAGTTGAGGTGGACTTGATTCCCTTTGCGCTCAGTCGTGTGGTGTACCGCGGTCAGCCCGACCCCGGGGTCGTGGTGCAGATCGATGTGGGTGCTCGCACCACGAGCGTGGTCGTTACTTCTCTTGGTAGCCCGTTATTTGTTCGGATCATCCCCACTGGTGGAGACGACCTCACCCAGGCACTTGTGGACCGGCTGCCCGCCGAGGCGGACGTCGCTGACGCGGTGAAACGCTCGCGGGGGCTCGCGCCCGGCGGCGTCGCCGCCGGCGACGAAAGAGCTGTGGGCATCATCCGTGAGGTGACCACCGAGTTGCTCAGCAGCCTTCGCAATACCATTACTTACTTCGCCAGCACCCGACCGTCTCTATCTATCGATCGCATCGTGCTTGCCGGGGGTGGGAGTTCCCTAATCGGTTTCGGGCAGGCACTGTCAGAACTCACGCGTCTGAATGTCGTATTCCCTGAGCCGCTGGGCGCCGTGACGTTCGCGAGTGGTGTCAGTGTGGATGATTTCCAGCGCGCAGGAGGAGAATTCTACGTGGCGCTGGGCCTGGCAATCGGGAGCGCCGCGTGAGCCGGGCAACGCACGACGATGGTCTGACCCTCGGTGGCGAACCACGGGTCAACCTGCTGCCACCCGAAGTCGCGGCGCAGGCCTCGGACCGCGTCCTGCGCAAGAGGCTGATTCTGGCGACGGCTGGCGTTCTTGTGCTCGTATTGTTTGGCGTCGGGGGAGCTTTTCTGCACGCAACTTCAAGCGCTCTTCGTTTCGTTGCCGTTCAGGCGGACACCACCGATCTCCTCGCCGAGCAAGGCAAATATGTGGCCGTGCGTCAGGTCGAGGAGCAGGTGGAGACGGCACTCGCAGCACGGGCCGTGGGCGGATGGACCGAAGTGGACTGGAAGACCTACCTGCAGGGAATGCGTGCGGTACTGCCTGCCGATGTCGGAATCGAGGCGGTCATCGTTGACTCCACGTCTCCGCTTGCCGCCTATGCCCAGCCCACCGGGCCACTGCAAGAACCGCGAGTGGCGACGCTCACGGTCACGATGGTGAGCCCAGGGTTGCCTACGGTGCCGCAGTGGCTGGATGCCCTGCACACGCTGCCTGGAATGGCTGACGCAGTTGCTGGGTCAATCACGGCCGTCGAGAACGTCGGGTACACCGTCATCGTCACCATGCACATTGATTCTGACGCGTTCTCCGGGCGTCTCACCGACACCACCGGGGGTAACTGACCATGTCAACTCGACGCATATGGGCCATCGGCTGTGCGCTGGTCATGACGGCGTCCATCGCGCTGGGCTGGCTGCTGGGGGCCTCCCCGTTGCTCGCGGCGGCCAAGGTCGCCGATGAAGCACGCGAGGCTGCAGAAGCGCAAAACGCTACCTACAGCCAGGAACTGGTGATCCTCAAAGACCAGTTTGCGGGTATCGAGAAGCTCGAAGCCCAGCTCGGCGACCTCCGCGCTGAACTGCCCTCTGGTGCGGCACTGCCCGCCTACCTCAACCAGCTGTCCACTGAAGCCCAAAAGCACTCCGTCACCCTCACGACAATCACAACGGCAGATGCGGTGGCGTACGCACCGACAGCCGCCGAGGCCCCCATCGCGGAGACACCCCCTGCCGACGCAGAGGCACCTGCTGACGCCGATGCTGCCGCACCGGCAGCCGAGGCCGTACCGGCCGCACCTGCGGAGGGTGCCGGCGTGCCCGTTACCAGTCCGCTCGTGACCGCAGAGAACTTCATCGCGATACCCATCACGCTTGCGTTCGACGGCGGCTACGACAATGTACTCGCCTTCGTCGAGAGCTTGCAGAAGGGAACCAGACTCACGGCTGTTACGGCCTTCAGCACAACGAAGGAAGATGCAGCAGCCGCTGCGCCCAGCGAAGACGGAGCCGCCAAAGCAGCCCCGGCAGCCACCGACGCAGTCACGGGAACGATGTCCTTGCTGATCTACGTGCTCCTGGACCCTACCGCGGAAGGTTAACCGCCGCGCGCCCCGCGCTTCCGCCGAGTTGACCCCCCAAATTGCTACAGTGGCAGCACAGAGCTATGGCCACGAGGCTCACGAGGAGTGCAGCATGACCGACACCACGCCCCCCGAGGGACACAAGAACGACAACCCGGATGCGCCCACCGCGCAGATCCACGACGAGCAGAGTCCCGAGCCCACCACTGTCGCCGACCCGAGCGCGACCGTCGACGAACCGGTGCGCGAGCCCCTCATCGAGCCGCCGGCGCCGGAGCACACTGCCGCCTACGTTCCCGGTGAGCCGATCGACTACGAACCGGCTACCCCGGTGACGGTCAACGCGTCGGAGGCGCCGACCGAGAAGGTCGAACGCCTCACCGCCGAGCCCACCCCGGCCGAGCTCGCCCGCGACGAGGCCGTCGCCGAGCAGAAGGACTACACGCCCGCCTACGTGCCCACGCAGGCCGGCGCAACGCCCGAGGTCGCGCGCCCCACCGAGCAGCAGCCCGTGCAGCAGCCGACCCAGCAGTTCTCGCAGAGCCCGGTTTACGTCACCGCGCCCACCCCGCCCAAGACCTTGGGCAACCGGGCCGCCGGCATCCTCATCGGCCTCATCGCCACCGCGGTGTTCGCCGGGGTGTACGCGCTCATCGCGTTCTTCATCTCAGCGGCCGGCGCGGCCACCGTCGCCGACGCCACCACCCGGTTCACCGACTTCCTGGTGCTGCCGGTCTTCTACGTGCCGGTGATCTTCTTCTTCCTCGCCTTCGCCCTCCTGGTCGCCGTGCTCAACCGGGCGGGCTGGTGGGCGTACGTGCTCGGCGGCTTCCTGGTCGCCGTGGTCGTCTACTTCTCCTACATCGGCGGCGCCCTGCTCGCCGTGCAGGCGTGGAACCTGACGCCCGCCGAAGCCGCCCGCTTCGTGAGCACCCAGTGGCTGAACCCCGGCGCGATCGCCGCGGCCATCGTGGCCCGCGAGGTGCCGATCTGGTTCGGTGCCTGGATCTCCCGGCGTGGCCGCAGCGTCACGGCGAAGAACATCGCCGCCAAGGCCGACTACGAGCGTCAGCTCGCCGAGGGACCGCAGCTCGCTCGTCCGGCCTAACCACCGGCAGGGCAGTGCGGGGGGAGCACAATGCGCGATTACCAGAAATACGCGACCATCGTCGCTGTTTTCGCGACCGTGCTCTACGCCGCACTGCTCGTGGCCGCGTTCGGCCTGATCAGCCTGGCCACCAACCTCGAGGTAATCGCCGACCGTTCGGCCGGCCCGCTGGTGGGCCCCACCATGACGGCCGTGGCCGTGCTGCTGGTGCTCCTCATGCTGATCACCCTCGGCGTCAACACCCCACCCGACAAACAACGTGTCGTGGTGGGGTTTGCCGTTGCCACCGGCATCGCCGCGTACGGCCTGTACATCGCCGCCGGCGCCATCCTCGTGGCCGCCGGCAACGGCGACCCGTTCGCGGTGCTGCTGTTCGCCGGCAGCATGCTCGCCAGCCCCTTCGCCCTCACCGTGGGGGTGCTGGCGTTCGTCGTCGCGCTCGTCTACTCGATCCTGCTGGCCTCCCACTACGGCGAGCACGGCCGGCCGCTCTGGCCGTGGGAGCGCAAAGGCGAGTAGCCCCGTACCCATCAGTCCCGGCTTCAAAAGCACCATCAGCACGTGATCCAGCACCGCCCAGAGTACTGAAATAGGGACTGAATGCGCCTCAAGCTCACCCTGGTTCGCCCCAACGGGGCCGCCAGCGACATCATCGTCACCGCGGATGCAGCGGCCACGATCTCCGAAATCGCCGGCACCATCAGCCGGGTCGACGCGCAGACCGCGCACACGCCCGAGCGGTTCCTCACCCTGCGGGCCACGCTGCCCGGGCAGAGCGTGCCGCTCACCCTGCCGCCGGACGGCCCGGTGGGGGAGGCCTGGATCGGCTCCGGCGCATCCGTGAGCCTCGCCGACGCCGGCGTGCTCTACCAGGCCCCGTCAACGTTGACGGCACCGCCGGTCGCGCAGCTCAAGGTGCTCACCGGCCCCGATGCGGGCCGCGAGTTCCCCCTCGCCCCCGGCAGCGTGCTGGTCGGTCGCGACGATTCCTGCGACATCGTGCTGCACGACAGCCTGGTGTCGAAGAAGCACGTGCGGCTGGAGATCGGCGAGGCCGTGGAGGTCATCGACCTCGGCAGCGCAAACGGCGTCGTCGTCGACGGTGGCATCGTGGGCCGGCTGCGTATCACCAAGACCGAACGGATGCTGCTCGGCGACTCCGAGGTGGAGATCAGCCTGGTCGTCGGCGCCGCCCCCGAGAGCGCGCCCAAGCCGGGCCCGATCTTCTTCAACCGGTCGCCCAAGGTGGAGAAGCGCTACCTCGGCCAGGAGTTCGTCTCCCCTGAGGTACCCACCGAGAAGGAAGACCCGCCCTTCCCGCTGCTGGCGATGATCACCCCCCTGCTGCTCGGTGGGGCAATGTTCGCCCTCACCAAGAGCCCCACCACCCTGCTGTTCTGCTTCCTCTCCCCGGTCATGCTGATCGGCAACTTCCTCACCACCAAGACCCGCGACAAGCGCCGGATGGCCAAGGCCGTCGCGAAGTTCAGCTCCAGGCTCGAGGTGCTCACGGGGCGACTGGCCACCGAACGGGTGATCGAGCACGAACTGCGGCTCAAGGAATCGCCCTCCACCCTGGAGGCGCACGAGCACGCCATGAACCGCGGGCCGATGCTCTGGACCCGGCGCCCCGAACACTGGTCGTTCCTGAATGTGCGGCTCGGCTGCGGCACCATGAACTCCCGCAACACCATCTCCGATTCCAGCCGCGGCGACATGCTGCCGGAATTCGAGGAGAAGCTCACCGAGGTCGTCGACGCCAACCGCACCCTCGACGGACTGCCACTGATCGACAACCTCTACGACTCCGGTGCGCTCGGCATCGCCGGCTCACCCGCCCAGGCGATGGGGTCGATCAACTCGATCCTGGTTCAGCTCACCGCGCTGCACTCGCCGGCCGAACTCGTGGTCGCGTCTCTCGTCACGCCCCGCTGGTCCCGTGAGCTGGAATGGCTCAAGTGGATCCCGCACACCTCCTCCCCGCACAGCCCCATCGAAGGCAGCCACCTCGCCGACAGCGCCGCCAGCGCCAGCGCGGTGCTGTCAGGCATCGAGGGTGTCGTCGAGGCCCGTCTGGCCCAGGGCAAGGGCAGCCGCCGCGGCGCCATGGTGCAAACGGATGCCGCGCTCGAGCGCGGCGGTGACGTCGGCACCACCGGCACCGGCGAGGGCACCAAATCGGCCATCCCCGCCATCGTGCTGCTCATCTCCGACGACGTCGCCATCGACCGGGCCCGCCTGGTGCAACTCGCCGAGATCGCCGCAGACGCCGGGGTGTACCCCATCTGGATCGGTCCGACCGTGGCCGCACTGCCCGCCGTCTGCCGCACCTACCTGCACCTCGGCGACGAACCCGGCATCGCCACCGTGGGCTTCGTGCGCCTCGGCGAGACCATCGAGAACGTCGTCACCGAGCAGGTCGACTCGGCCAGCGCCCTCGAATTCGCCAAGCGGATGGCCCCGGTCATTGACGCCGGCGCCCTCGTGGCCGACTCCAGCGACCTGCCCCGCACCGTGTCCCTGGTCACCCTGCTCGGCCACGACATGGTCGAGACCAGTGCCGCCGTGATCGACCGGTGGCAGCAGAACACCTCCATCCACGACCGCAGCGGCGGCACCCCCAAGCCGCGCCGGGCAGGCAAGCTGCGCGCCATCATCGGCTCCGCCGGCGTCGACGCGATGCACCTGGACCTCCGCACCCAGGGCCCGCACGCCCTGGTCGGCGGCACCACCGGCGCCGGCAAGAGCGAGTTCCTGCAGGCCTGGGTGCTCGGCATGGCCGCCGAGTACAGCCCCGACCGGGTCACCTTCCTCTTCGTGGACTACAAGGGCGGCTCGGCGTTCGCCGACTGCGTCACCCTGCCGCACTGCGTGGGCCTGGTCACCGACCTCAGCCCGCACCTCGTGCGCCGTGCGCTCACCAGCCTGCGCGCCGAACTGCACCACCGTGAGCACCTGCTCAACCGCAAGAAGGCCAAGGACCTGCTCGAGCTGGAGAAGCGCGGCGACCCCGACAGCCCACCGGCCCTGGTGCTGGTCATCGACGAGTTCGCCGCGCTGGCCACCGAGGTGCCCGAGTTCGTCGACGGCGTCGTCGACATCGCGCAGCGTGGCCGGTCGCTCGGCATCCACCTGATCATGGCCACCCAGCGCCCTGCCGGCGTGATCAAAGACAACCTGCGCGCCAACACCCCGCTGCGGATCGCCCTGCGCATGGCCGATGAATCCGACAGCACCGACGTGATCGGCACCAAGGAATCCGCCCACTTCGACCCGTCCATCCCCGGCCGCGGCGTCGCCAAGACCGGCCCGGGCCGGCTGGCCCAGTTCCAGTCCGCCTATGCCGGCGGCTGGACCAGCCGCGAACCCGAACGCGCCGGCATCGACGTCGCCGAGCTGCGCTTCGGCGCCGAGAGCCGCTGGGAGGAACCCCGCGAAGTCGGCTACGTCGACGAAGACCGCGACCTCGGCCCCACCGACCAGCAACGCCTGGTCACCACCATCGTCGGCGCCAACGCCGGGGCCGGCATCCCCGCTCCCCGGCGGCCCTGGCTCGACGAACTCGCCGACGCCTACGACCTCAGCCTGCTGCGGCAACGCACGGATGCCGAACTCCTGCTCGGTGTCTCCGACATCGCCGAGCAGCAGCAACAGGTCTCCGCCTACTTCCGGCCCGACATCGACGGCCACATCTCCATCTTCGGCACCGGCGGGTCCGGCAAGTCAGCGGTGCTGCGCACCCTGGCCTGCGCGGCCGCGATCACCCCGCGCGGCGGTCCGGTGCACGTGTACGGCCTCGACTTCGGCGCCGGCAGCCTGCGCATGCTCGAACAGCTGCCGCACGTGGGCTCGATCATCATGGGCGACGACACCGAACGCATCGTGCGTTTGTTCCGCACCCTGCAGGCCGAGCTCGACCGCCGCAAGGCGCTCTACGCCGAGGCGAACGCGTCCAACATCAGCGAGTACCGCCAGCTGGCCAACCAGCCGGGCGAACCGCGCATTCTGCTACTCATCGACGGGTTTCCCAACTTCCGCAACGACTTCGAGATCATGTCCGGCCGGGCCCAGTGGTTCGACGTTTTCAAAGACATCCTCTCCGACGGCCGCCAGCTGGGCCTGCACGTGGCGCTCACCGCCGACCGTGCCGGCGCGGTGCCCGCGTCGATCTCCTCGTCGATTCAGCGCAAGGTAGTGCTGCGCCTGGCCGACGACGGCTACGGCATGCTCGACGTGCCCGGCGACATCCTCAGCCTCAAGTCGCCGGCCGGTCGCGCCATCGTGGACGGCTTCGAAACCCAGATTGCCATCCTCGGCGGGCTGTCGGCCCAGTCCGCGCAGTCCGCCGCCACCAAGCGGCTGGCCGACGCCATGCGCCGGGCCGGCGTGGCCGAAGCGCCCGGCATCGGGGCGCTGCCCAAGGAGTTCCCGCAGGCGCAGCTGCCCGACCGCGTGGGCGACCGCGTGGTGCTGGGGCTCGGCGACATCGACCTGGGTCCGGCCGGCTTCGAGGCCTCCGGAACCCTGCTGCTCGCCGGTCCGCCGGCCAGCGGCCGCAGCACCGCAATCGAATCGATCGCGCTGTCGTACAAGCGGTTCGAACCGGATGCCCGGCTCTACTACTTCGGCAACGCCCGTTCGCCGATCTCCAGGCTGGGCCTGTGGACCGAGGCGGCGACCACGGTCGACACCATCGCGGCCCTGGCCAGGGACCTCGCGGCGGCCGTGGCCGATCCCGACACCGAGGGTCGCATCGCGGTGTTCGTCGAGAGTCTGGGTGACTTCCTGCAGACCCCGGCCGACGCCGGCATCCTCGAACTCACCCGGGCGGTCAAGCGCAGCGACCACTTCCTGCTCGCCGAGTCCGAGACCAGCGTCTGGAATTCGTCCTGGCCGCTGTTCGGCGAGATCAAGAACTCCCGCCGCGGCCTGCTGCTGCAGCCCGAATCGGTGGAGGGGGACATCCTGCTGAAGACCGCGCTGCCGCGGCTCAACCGGGCGGAGTTCCCGCCCGGCCGAGGCGTGCTCGTGGCCAAGGGCAACTTCGTGCGGGTGCAGCTCCCGTTGCTTGCATGACTCTGGCGACGGGCCCCGTGAACGCGCCGATGGGGACCGCTGCCCATCGAACCGGTTCGCGGGGTTCGATACAGTGCTAACAGGCAACCGGTACCGCGCATCCGCGGCGGCACCACCGGTCACGCCGACCACTTAGGGGGAACCGTTGTGAGTGATCTCATCATCAACCTGCAGCTGCTGCACCGGCTGCGGGACGACCTGGACGCCGTCGTGTCCGAATTCACCAACGCCGACGACTTCAGCGACGACGTGGCCACGGCCACCGGTCACGAGAACCTCGGCGACCACGTGGAGGACTTCGCCCACAAGTGGAACGACAAGCGCAAGGCCATGACCGAGGCCGTCGAGGCGCTGCGCAAGAAGATCGAGGGCATCACCGACGGGTTCACCCAGGTGGATGACGGCCTCGCGAAGGCCCTCACCGACTCGGCCCCGCCGCTCCAGACCGCCACTCCGCTGTGATTCACAAGTCCGTGACCCCGAGATCTTCCCGTAGCCTGCCGAAGGAATCATCATGACCGACAGCGAATTCCGTGCCCTCGAGGGCGACCCCGACCTGCTGCGCACCAAGGCGCAGCACTACGCCGAGATCGCCAACGCCATTTCCCGCTCGGTGAACACCCTCAACACGATCAAATCCGTGGAGGGCATGACGTCCAAGGCCATCGACGCGATTCGTGAGGAAGCGGGCAAGGTCGCCGACGACATCAGCAAGGCGAAGGACCGTTACTCAGGCACAGCGTCGGCCCTGATCACCTACTCCGCGCAGCTGCGCATTGCGCAGGACTCGGCGAAGACCGCCATCGCGCACATCGGCGACAAGGAAACCGCCTCGGAAACCGCCGGTCGCACCGCGACCCGCACCGCCGCCACCGCCGAGAGTGCCACCCCCGAAAACAGCGCCACCGACACCGCGGCCGCCGAGAAGGCCGAGGAGGCCGCTCAGGCCGCCGGTCAGGCACTGCAGGCGGCGCAGGCGGAATGGCACTCCGCCCTCGATGTGAAGAACCAGGCGGCCGAGACGGCCATCACGGCCATCCTCGAGGTCGTCGAGGGCAAGAAGAGCCAGGACCTCAACGACACCTGGTGGGACGACTGGGGCGCCAAGGCGCTCGACATCCTCAAGGTCATCTGCGACTGGGCCGGAGTCCTCGCGATCTTCCTGGCCTGGGTGCCCATTCTCGGGCAGGTGCTGCTGGTGCTCGCCGCGGTCGGCGCCGTGCTCACCCTCATCGAGGCCACGGTCAAGGCCATCAACGGCGACGGCAGCTGGTGGGCCGTTGCCGGTGCCGCCGTCGGTGCCGTGCTGTCGGTCTTCGGCGGCAAGATCTTCGCCATCGGCGCCAAGACCCTGCGCGCATCGATGATCACCAAGGCGGCCACCCGCCTGGACGGCGCCCCCGCCCTGACCCGCCAGCTCAGTGGTGTCGGCCGGCACAGCTCGACGTACATGAGCATCGACGACGCGGCCGCCGCCGTGGCGAAGCCGTTCAAGGAATCGCTCGGCGAGGCCTTCAAGAAATCGTTCAGGCCCGAATTCACCGAGGGTGCCAAGCCCCTGCAGCTGTTGCGTGAGGCGGCCGAGAAGGCGCTGCCCACGCTCGACAACTTCACTCCGAGCAGTCTGCTGAAGCTCAACACCGACCTGGTCGATTTCTACCGGATGGCGGGAAGCGCGCGGCACCTGCTCGACACACCCATGGTCGTGCAGGGTGTCATTCTGTCGACCTACCAGGTGCACACCAGCTACAACGCCGTCACCAACCTGATGGAGAACCCGTCGGCACCGTTCCTCGGCGACTACGCGGATGTCGTGGACCTGGGGCAGAAGACATTCGGGAGAGACTAGACCGATGACCTCCCGCACCCCCCTTCCCACCAGGGACATCGTTGACCTCAACATCAACCCTGAGCCCACCTGGTACCCCATCCCGCTCGGGGGCGCCGAGACGGCCCTGTGGGGAGAGACCCTGGCCGCCGAAGTGGTGACGGATGCTCTGAGCCGCCGCACGCTCGGCGCTCAGCTCACGGCACTGCAGGTTCGCCTCGCCGGTATCGGCAACCCGCGCGTCAGCTGCGCCGTTTGGGTGCCGTACCCCGAGTCCGGCCGTGCCTCCTGCGCTCTGGGTTTCGAGCTCACCGACATCGGCGCCGGCCTCTCCAGCGCGGACGCCGCGGCGCAGCAGCTGGCCGAGATGCAGGCCGACGAGGGCCGGCGCTTCCCGGGCACTGAGTACCTGGGCGTCACCACGTGGGAGGGGGAGGTCGAGGCCGGACCGTTCGTTGCCGCCCACAACTTCATCTCCCGCCGGGACCCGGGCGATGCCGAAGCCACCATCGAGGAGCGCACAGTCTTCGCCGTCTTCCCGACCGGCGCCGCCCAGTTCGTGCAGCTGGTCTTCTCCGCCGAGGGCGTGGGCGCCTTCGTGAACATGCCCCGCCAGACCGAAGAGGTTGTGGCCACCCTGCGCGTTGAACTCGAGGAGACCGCGTGACCCGCGAGGTAGTCAGCCCGGATCAGACCTATTCGATCATCCTGCCCGGCACCTGGGCGGTCATCCCGTTGCAGGACGAAGCCGCGATGACCAAGCGCATCGTCGCCATGGTGAAGAAGCAGGTCGGCGGCGGCGACCGTGCGGCGCGACTGCGCCGCCAGACCCGCGACGAATTCGTGAAGACCGCGAAGCAGGCCAGGGATGCCGGCGCCACGTCGTTCGCGCTGTCGCTGGAACTGATGCCCGGCATTCCGTTCCCTGCCGCCATGCTCTCCACCACCGAGACCTGGCCGGTGCTCGCATCCGCCGAGTTGAGCCCGGCCGACCGCCTGCGAGCCGCCCTGCCCGGCGCGGTGCTGCTCGACCAACAGAGCGGGCCGGTGGCCAGGGAGTCCGAATCCGCCCAGCAACGGGTGGGTAGTGAAAAGGTGCCCTCCCTGCGGGTGGTCTATTGGATCCCGCGCCCGCACGCCGACGACCTGTTGCGCATCACAATCTCAGCGCCCATGGTGGAAAGCCCCGAGCTCTTCACCGAACTGTTCGACGCGATCGTCGATTCGATCACCTGGAAGGCCGACTCGGTATGAGCCACAGCACCACCCCCACCGCAACGCCCGAAGCCACGGCAGGTCGCAACTCCCGCGGCCTGATCCTGCTCTCGATCGGGGTGGTGCTCACCCTCGCGGCGGTCGCGCTGCTCGTCGTCACCATCGCGGGGATCTCATCGCTGCAGGCCGACGCCCTGGCCCGTATCAACGAGGAAAACCTGTCATACCGGGCGGAGTTCGGCTTCGTCGAACGGGAGCTCTCATCGCTGTCGGCCATGACCGCGATCCCGGCCGGCATCCTGCTGGCCGCCGCATGCTTCCTGATCCCTGGGTATCTGCGCCGGCGCGGTGTGATGGCCGCCCGCGACACCACGTTCCTGCGCGGCGGATCCACCACTGCCCGATTCAAGCCGCTGCCGCTCGGGCTGCACGCCGTCTGGCTGCTGGTGCCCCTGGCGGCCTGGGTATTCCTGGTGCTGATTCCGTTGCAGAACCTCATCGGCGGCACCGCTTGGCCGGCGGGTCTCAAAGACGAAAACGCCACCGCGGTGTGGATGCTGCTGGCCTCTTACGGCGGACTGGCCGCGGCTTTGTTCGTGGTGATCCTGGTGTCGCTGGTGAAGAAGGCCGCCTATCTGCAGCGGATCAAGGCGCATCCGGAGGCCGTCGACGGCGGCGCCGGCAAGGGCACTTGGCGCTGGGTCACCTTCCGCTGGCGCTTCGACCTGTGGATCGCCGGCCTCGGCGGCGGGTTCCTCGGCCTGTGCTGGATCGCGCTCGGCTTCGAGGACACCCCGTTCTTCGTCACCACATTGTGCATCGGCCTGGTCCTCGTGGCCGGTGGCCTGCTGCTGGCCGTGAACTACTGGCGTGCCGGCGAGCCCCTCGGCACGGCCGACTCCTACTCCTAACCGTTGCCCGCGTCTCGTCAGCGGCCCGGAACGCGACCCTGTCGGCGGCAGCGACCGAGCGCGGCGGAGCGCCGCAAGGCCGAGATCGCCGGTCGCTCCCGCACGGCGGGCTCGCGCGGCCTACCGAGCCAACCCACCCCGTTCAACGCACCCCTCCTGTACCTGGTGGGCGGTGCGCTGTGCGCCGCGGCCGTCGTGCTGCTGGCCCTGCTGGTGCTGCCCACCGCCGGCGGCGACGACCTGCACGATTTCTCCGGCGGCGAGAGGTGGGGCGACAACCTCATCACCGCGCCGTTCGTCATCCTGATGGTCGCCGCGGCGCCGCTGTTCCTGGCCGAATACCACCGTCGCGGCCTGTGGTTCACCCGCGAGCGCGGCTTCTTCCAGGACGGCTCGAACGTGATCGTGCTGCGACCCGCCCGGCTCTGGTCCCGGGCGCTCTGGCTG
The DNA here is from genome assembly GCF_052113745.1 of Cryobacterium sp. W22_MBD10_FK3. Classification (NCBI taxonomy): domain Bacteria; kingdom Bacillati; phylum Actinomycetota; class Actinomycetes; order Micrococcales; family Microbacteriaceae; genus Cryobacterium; species Cryobacterium sp. W22_MBD10_FK3. Next base: position 139,715 of record NZ_JBGQOH010000004.1, on the reverse strand, counting down.
CTGGTCAGCATCCTGGCCTGGGGCGCGCTGATCGCGGTGCCGGTGCACTACGACATCACGACCGACGTTTTCGACCGTGGTTCGCCTTCGGCTGCGGTGCGGCCCTCGGCACGATTCCGCTCGTCTATCAAGCGGCCGCGCACGCCCTACACACCCAGCTGTGTTCCGGTGCCCGATCCGGGCTGGCTGGCCTGGATCGTGTGGATAGCCGTGGGATGCGCCCTCCTGGCCCTGCTCGGCTGCCTGAAACGCCTGGCGGAGCGGTAAGTCCCTCTACAGCGCCGAGTCAGTCTCCTGACCCCACCTCCCGGCGCTCCCCACCCGGAGCGCTCCCCATTTCGGGCATGGGGAGTGCTGCCCATTCCTTAACGTCACCAGGGTTCGTTAGGTTGTACATAGTCGGTCGGCCTGAGGGGGTTGGCCCCGAACTACTAATAAGAGGAGCAGTAACTCATGGCGAATATGAACGTAACTTACGGCGAGATGACCGATGCTTCGCGCAGCTTGATCGCTGGCAAGGACGACGTCACCGCCAAGCTGTCCCAGCTGCAGAGCCTGGTCAACAACCTCGTTGCCGGCGGCTTTGTCACCGACGCCGCGTCGGGCGCATTCCACACCTCGTACGAGCAGTTCACCAAGGGCACCACCGAGGCCGTCAACGGCCTCCAGGGCATGTCGGAGTTCCTCACCCGGGCGGCCACCGCCCTGGAGAACGTCGACAACGAGCTCGCCCGCGGCATCGGCGGCTAATTCAACATCGTGTGACCCAGAGGCGTGACCGGTTTCCGGTCACGCCTTTGGTCACTCCGAAGCATCAACGTCAACCCAGGGAGAGCGCATGTACGGCGATATGGCGGCACTAGGCCGGCGCTCCGCCGAGCTGCGCACCCTCGCCGTCGACACCCGCACCCGCGCCACCACGCTGCGATCCGCCGTGGGCACGACCTGGGTCTCGGCCGCCGCGGCCACCTTCATCGAGCAGCTCGGTCAGCGTGCCGGCAACCTCGACGCCTCCGCCAGCTCGCTCGACGAGGCAGCGGATGCCATCGACGCCCACATCCGCTCGGTCGAAGCCGTCAAACAGGCCATCGTCGAAGCCGAACAGTGGATCTCGGACCGCTGGAACGACGCCGCCCGCCTGGTGGGCAACACCGTTGAGGTGATCACCGAGGGTGCAGAGAACGTCTTCGAGTTCTTCGGCACCGAGGTGCCCCGCGCGCTGGTCAGCGAAGCCGACGAGCTCATCCGCACGGTGCGGGCACTGCCAACCCCGGGCTCGCCCGAGTGGCTCGACCTGGCTGACACCTTCCACCGACGGGGCTGGTAACCATGGCATTCTCCACCGCGGCACCCCCCGCCGCTCCGGCCAAGCCGGCCCGGTTCGGTCTCACCGCCGACCAACTGCACCTGCTGCAGAGTCGCTGCCCGGGTCTCACCCTCCCGGCCGAGTTCCGCTCCGCCTGGGGCGATGACGTGCCCGAGAGCGAACGTGACGAACGGATGCTCGTGGCCGAGCTGGGCCTGATCGACCAGGGCCTGCTGCGGCCGGCGCCGGCCGACGCCACGGCCGTCCCCGCCGGAGACGCTCACGTACCCGACGCCACCGAAGCCTTCCCCGCCAGAGTCCACCCCGCAGTCCTCGGCTTTCTCGGCCTGTTCACCGAACCGGCCCTGCACCTCACCGTGCATTCCTGGGGCGGCGGCCGCACCATCCTGCAGGCCGTCGCCGTGCGCGCCGGCTTCGCCGCGTCGCTGGTGCGGGGCCAACGCCTCGACGACCACGGCAGCCACCCCGCCAACGAGGACGCCGTCGAACTCTCCGCGTTCCCCGTCACCGCCCTGATCGGCGAGACCCTGCGCTCCCTGGTGCGCCTCGAACCCAAAAACACCCCCACGGCACCGCAGGCCCGGCCCGCCGCGGTGGTGCTGCCGCTGACCCTGGCGCAGGGCCTGATCGGGGCCATTCGCACCGGCAGCCCCGAGATCATCCACGCCGCCGCCCTCGAGGTGGGCCGGCCGCAGGCCGAGCAGGTGCTCGAGGGCCCCGCGTTCGGCATCAACGCCGGCTACAGCGTCTGCGCCACCTCGCTCACCGGCGATACCCTCGCCGTGCACTGGTTCCGCAGCGCCGCCGGCTGGTTCCAGATGAGCGCCGACACCCCGCTGGTGGGCCGCATCGAATCCACGGTCGATTTTGTCGACTCCAGCCGGGTGCGCATCCAGACCACCGGCCCGGCCGCGATCACCGGCCAGGTCACCACCGCCGTCGGCTCGCTGCTCGGGGTGCTCCGTGGCTGAGCCCGGCTTCACCGTCTCCGGGGGAGCCGGCGGCATCGGCGCCAACCTCGATGACATGCGCACCGAGTCCGGGTACCTCGCCGCCATGGCTCAGCAGCTCGTTGACCAATCCCTGGCCGCCGCGGGTATCGCCCTCGACGCCGACCTGCTGGCCTCCGCCATCCTCTCGCCGATCACCGCGGCCGCCGCCGAACAGCAGATCGTGTTCGCCACCGGCCAGATGCTGCTCTTCGCCACCGACGCCGGCGTCACCGCGGTGTTCCTGGCCGGCGCCGTGGATGCCTACGAGGCGGTCGACCGCGGCCTGGCGCTGCTCGCCGACGTGGCCGTGAACACCGGCACCTTCGTTCTCGGCGTCATGGCCGTGCCGCTGGCCGTGGGCCTGGGCCTGGTCGCGGCCGCGGATGTGGCCCTGGTCTACATCGCCGGGTACGGCGGCGAAGCGCTGGAATCGCTCGGCGAGGGCATCGAGAACGTGCTCGCCCACCCCGGCACGCTCGCCAATCCCGCCCTTGCGCTCGGACTGGTCCTGGCCGGCGCGGCCGCGACCTACGACGGCGACGAGGCGCAGGAAACCGTGGACGGCACGCTCGCCGACCAGCTGGCCCTGCTCAACGAGCTGGCGGGCGAGAACGCCTGGGCCGTCGACCTGATCGCCCAAGGCGCCCCGGGGCTGCTCTCCGGTCTCACCCTGCCGCTGACGATGCTGCTGGGCCCGGCCGCCAGCAACGCGCTGCTGGCCAAGCTCACCGGGGTGCCGTGGCCGCCCACCAGCTACGAGCAGGCGCTGCAGGCCATCATCGGGGCGGGCAACCAGGGCGGCTACTTCGACGACGGCCCGCTGCTCACCGGCGAGAACCTGATCAACCCGCCCGAAATCGTCGGTGCCGACGTCGCCACCCCCACCAGCCTCGAGGGCCTGTTCGCCGGGTCGGCACAGATCGACAAGTACGACACTTCCGCCGCGGGCGACGAAGACGCGCTGGCACGCATCCGCATCACCGAGGTGCCCGGCGACCCGCCGAGTTTCATCGTGCAGGTGCCCAGCACCCAGGTGTGGGACCCGGCCGCCGGCAGCACGCCGAACGACGTCACCGGCGACACCCATGCCATGTTGGCCCAGCAGACGGCGCTGTCCAGCGCCGTGGATGCGGCTATGCAGGAGGCCGGCATCACCAAGGACAACCCGGTGATGATCCAGGGCTTCAGCCTGGGCGGCATCGTCGCCGGGCAGATGGCGGCCGACCCGAGCCTGAACTACAACTTCACCCACGTCGTCACCGGCGGATCGCCCGTGGCCAACTTCGACATCCCCAGCGACGTGCAGGTGCTCTCCCTCGAGTTCGACGAAGACCCGGTGGCCAAGCTCGACGGCCACAACAACCCCGACGCCGCGAACTGGACCACCGTGCAGGCGTCGGCCCCGTCGTTGCCGGGCGACAACGGCGTGCCGGTCGGCATCGCCGGCGAGCAGGGCGCGCACAACGCCGAACGGTACGCCATCACGGCCGGCGAGGTTTCGGCGTCGTCGGACCCGAGCGTCACCGCGTTCACCGAGTCCGCGGGGGAGTACTTCCCGGACGCGGATGCTGAGTTGGCCGTGACCATGGTCACCGACGACCAGACCCACATCACCACGACCACCACGACCAACACGGAAACCGGCGCGGTCGTGTCCACGACCACCGACTACGGAGCGCAACGCAACCCATGAACCGCCAGCACCGAGTCTTGACGATCCGCCGAACAGCTCTGCTCGTCGCGGCGACCCTGACTGCCGCGCTCGCGCTGGGGGGATGCGCCGGTTTCGGCCGGTCCGGCCAGCCCACCACCTCGAACTCCTCGGCGACCGCCACTCGCACCACGGCGCAGGTCACCGAGGAGCTCAGTCAGCTGCCCGGCGTGAGCGCGGCGTTCGTGTCGACCGGGCCGGTGGGGCTGCCCAACCAACTGGAGCTGACCGTCGGGCTGAACCTCGAGGCCGGCTACCCGGGCGATGTGCCCGCGCTGCTGGACTACACGCTCGCCATGGCCTGGTCCGCGACCGCGGAGGAGCCCACCACCACGGCGGCCGTGGCGTTCCGGGACGGCGACTCGGCCCTCGACCTGGCACCGGCCGCAGCCGCCCTCGGCTGGACCGAGATGACCGGCCCCACCCTCGCCGTGTCCATGGACGAGATGGTGGAGCGGTACGGCCCCTGGCCCGGCCCGGTGCCGGAGAAGCCGGCGGCGCTGGGCTGAGCTCCCGGCTCGATACCATGGCGTAATGACCTGCGCCATTCATACCCCGGAGCCCCGCGCGTGACGCGCACCGGATCCGCCCCGATCGTCGACCCGTCCGAGCGCCCGCAGCGGGTGCCGCACTCCAGGTTCGAGAATGTGGTGGCGCTGTTCATCGGCACCTTTGCCGTCTCCTTCGGACTCTATCTGCTCAAAGAGGTCGGCGTGGCCACCGGCGGCACCGCCGGCATCGCCCTGCTCGCCAGTTACGCCACCAGCTGGTCGTTCGGGGTGTGGTTCGTACTGGTCAACCTGCCGTTCTTCGCCCTGGCGATCTGGCGGATGGGCTGGCGTTTCACCGTGAAGACCCTCGTCGCCGTGGTGCTCGTCTCACTGTTCTCCGAGGTGCACCCGCTCCTTTTGGAGATTCGGCACATCGACCCGATCTACGCCACCCTGCTCGGCAGCCTGCTGGCCGGTATCGGCCTGATCGTGCTGTTCCGGCACCAGGCCAGTCTCGGCGGGGTCAACATCCTGGCGCTCTACCTGCAGAAGAGCCGCGGCTGGCGCGCCGGCTACGTGCAGCTCGTGGTGGACGTGCTCATTGTGCTTGCCGCCTTCGCGACGCTGCCGCTGCCGATGGTGCTGCTGTCGGTGGTCGGTGCGGTCATCCTGAACATGATCATCGCCATGAACCACCGCCCCGACCGATACTTCGGCTGAGCCTGCCCTTCCGCTGGTTGAGGTTGTCGAAACCTGGTGACTGGCGGGCCCGCACCGACTAAACTTGACAGCCATGGATGCATCCATCGAGTCGCGGGTCGACCGCGAGGTCGAGGCCTGGTTGCGTTGGGTTCCCCGCTGGCGGCCCGGCACACACCGGGCTCGCTCCAGACTCTGCCAGCAGTGCTTCGGCTCCCCGGTGCTGCGCGCCGCCGGACTCGACACCGATGTGCCGCACGCCGTGCAGCATCCGCTCTCGATGCGCATCAAGACTGTCGTCGAAGACGAGGTCGAGACCTACACCGCGCAGAACCTGCCCCTGCTCAACCGTGAGCTGGGCCTGATCGAACTGCGCCGTGCCGCGCAGGCCTACCGGCCGCTCGAGGGCCTCGAGCCGGAGTTCGACGGCCTCGACCTCGACCCACCCGCCGAACCGGACTCCCCATACCTGTTCACCTTCGAGGAGTTCGTGCAGCCGCTCAGCGCCGACGACCCCGAACTGGTGCCGCCGCCGTTGACCATCGAGGAGAAAGCGGCTTTGCGGGTGGAGATGCGGCTCGCCGACGACTACGCCGCCCTGGTGGGCAAGCGGGTCTGCGCCGACCTGCGCGAGCACCGCACGGCGCTGCAGCACGCCATCGCCATGTTCGTGGAACCGCAGGTGCAGGCGCTGCTGGCCGACCTGGGCAGCACCCTCGACCCGCACGGCACCTGACCGTTGGCATCCGACTAAGCGGCGCACGTTTATGAGGAAAACGGCCGATTAAGAGGATGCCGCCACCGATTGCATCCTTGGAATCTCACTTTCTCCTCCTAATCGTGCCCACGCCACAGGGCCGGGGCGCGTTGTGCACAGGGGCGAGCCTGGGGGAGTTTGCACAGCCGAGAATGCCGGGGTCGATGAGCGGATGCCGGCGGCGACACTGGGCGCATGGAACTCGGCAGCTGGCTCAACCAGCAGGGCGGCATCGCGCACTCCCAGCAGGCTCTCCGTGCGGGCTTCACGCGCTTCGCGATCAGGCGGAACGTTGCAGAAGGTGTGTGCACCCGCATCCGGCGCGATTGGCTGGCCTTGCCGACGGCCCCGCTGGACCTGAGCGCTGCGGCGGCGCTCGGCGGGCGGGTAGCGTGCCTCAGCGTGGCCCGGCGACTCGAGCTGTGGTACCTCCCTGACGGGATGAACCACGTCAGCATGCCGAGGAACGGGGCGGTTCCGGCATCCGACACCCTGCGGGTGCATTGGAGCGCCGGACCGGTGCCGGTTGCCCGGTTCGCCCTGGTGGAACCGATCGAGAACGCCCTCGTGCACGTCGCCGCATGCCAACCCTTCGAAAACGCTCTCGTCGTGTGGGACTCCGCCCTCAACAAGAACCTGGTCACGCAGCAGTCGCTCGCACGCTTGCCCGTGCGCGGCGCCGCGGCCCGCGCCGTGCGCGACGTCGCGTCGGGATTGTCCGACTCGGGTCTGGAGACGCTACCGGTGGCACGGCTGGCGGCGACGGGCATCCGGGTCAGCCAGCAGGTCATGCTCGACGGGCACAAAGTGGATGGGCTCATCGGCGACCGGCTTGTGCTGCAGAGCGACGGGTTCAGCTTCCACTCCTCGGCCGAGCAACGGCGGGCAGACATCGCGCACGATCGACGGCTGGCGCTGCTGGGCTACACGGTCCTGCGCTACGACTACCGGCAGATTCTGTTCGACTGGGCCCGGATCGAGAGCGAGATCCTCCGGGCCATGGCCCAAGGTCTGCACCTGTCGCGAGCGGAACATAGGAGATAGTGAGATTCCAAGGATGCTTTCGCCGATTTCGTCCTACCAATCTCACTTTTTCCTTTCAAAACGACCAGGGCCTCGGGCCCGTCCATACGGGGGAGTAGCGGGGAACTCGGGCGCGCTTGACCCGCACCCCCGGCGGGGTTAGCATTGACCGGTGTGCGCTTTGTCGTGCGCTTCAGTTATGCCGCTTCGTTGTCTGACATCGGGTTGCACTTCAGACGCCCCGACACTCCACGCAAACAGGGTTTGCTCTCCGAGCGGCCCCCACGGCATACCCACCAGAACGACCGGAAGCAATTCCGTGATGTCCGGCGGGTCCAGATGAACTCGATGAGCACCGAGAGGTGCGATTCGAATGCTTTGACATCAGTCAGCTGTCACCGTGCAGCAAAAACAAGGAGTTATTAGTGCCCACCATTCAGCAGTTGGTGCGAAAGGGACGCAGCCCCAAGGTCACCAAGACCAAGGCTCCCGCCCTGAAGTCCAACCCCCAGCAGCGCGGCGTTTGCACGCGCGTGTACACGACCACCCCGAAGAAGCCGAACTCGGCTCTCCGCAAGGTTGCTCGCGTCAAGCTGTCCAACGGTACCGAGGTCACCGCCTACATCCCCGGTGAAGGCCACAACCTGCAGGAGCACTCGATGGTGCTCGTTCGCGGTGGTCGTGTTAAGGACCTCCCCGGTGTTCGTTACAAGATCGTTCGTGGCGCCCTGGACACCCAGGCAGTCAAGAACCGCAAGCAGGCTCGTAGCCGCTACGGCGCCAAGATGGAGAAGAAGTAATGCCTCGTAAAGGCCCAGCGCCCAAGCGTCCCGTTATCGCTGACCCGGTATACGGCGCCCCCATTGTTAGCCAGCTGGTCAACAAGATCCTCCTCGACGGCAAAAAGGGCCTCGCCGAGCGCATCGTTTACGATGCCCTCGAAGGCGTCGTTGCCAAGAACGGTGCGGATGCTGTTGTCACGCTGAAGAAGGCACTCGACAACGTGCGCCCGACCCTCGAGGTGCGTTCGCGCCGCGTCGGTGGTTCCACCTACCAGGTGCCCGTCGAAGTCAAGCCGCACCGTGCGAACACCCTCGCGCTGCGTTGGTTGACCAGCTACGCCAAGGCGCGTCGCGAGAAGACCATGACCGAGCGTCTCACCAACGAGATCCTCGACGCGTCCAACGGCCTCGGCGCCGCTGTGAAGCGTCGTGAGGACACTCACAAGATGGCTGAAGCGAACAAGGCTTTCGCTCACTACCGCTGGTAGTCGTCCGCCGTTGGTCGAGCGGGTTGAGGCTTTGGTCTCGGCAAGCTCGACCGGCGGTGCAGGCTCGTCCTGCAAACGCCTGTTCAACCTCATCTTTATCAACACTTCCGGAGGACACCCGTGGCACTTGACGTGCTCACCGACCTGAGCAAGGTCCGCAACATCGGCATCATGGCCCACATTGATGCCGGCAAGACCACCACGACCGAGCGCATCCTGTTTTACACGGGTGTGAACCACAAGATCGGTGAGACGCACGATGGCGCCTCGACGATGGACTGGATGGCACAGGAGCAGGAACGTGGCATCACGATCACGTCCGCTGCAACCACGTGCTTCTGGGCCGGCAACCAGATCAACATCATCGACACCCCCGGTCACGTCGACTTCACCGTCGAGGTGGAGCGTTCGCTCCGCGTGCTCGATGGCGCTGTCGCCGTGTTCGACGGCAAGGAGGGCGTTGAGCCCCAGTCCGAGACCGTCTGGCGTCAGGCCGACAAGTACGACGTGCCCCGCATCTGCTTCGTCAACAAGATGGACAAGCTCGGCGCCGACTTCTACTACACCGTCGACACCATCGTGAAGCGCCTCGGCGCCAAGCCGCTGGTCATCCAGCTGCCGATCGGTGAAGAGTCGAACTTCGAAGGGGTCGTTGACCTCGTCGAGATGCGTGCGCTGACCTGGCGCGGCGACTCCAAGGGTGACGTTGAGATGGGCGCCAAGTACGCCATCGAAGAGATCCCCGAAGACCTCGTCGAGAAGGCTGCGGAATACCGCAAGCTGCTCCTCGAGACCGTCGCCGAGACCGATGACGACCTCATGGAGAAGTACTTCTCCGGCGAGGACCTCACCGTGTCCGAGATCAAGCATGCGATCCGCAAGCTTACCGTCGCCAGCGAGATCTACCCGGTCCTCTGCGGTTCCGCGTTCAAGAACCGTGGTGTGCAGCCGATGCTGGATGCCGTTGTCGACTACCTGCCGACCCCGCTCGACGTTCCCGCCATCGAGGCTCTCGATGCGCGTGACGAAGAGAAGACGATCATGCTGCACCCCAACGCCGACGAGCCGTTCGCGGCTCTGGCGTTCAAGGTTGCCGTGCACCCGTTCTTCGGTCGTCTCACCTACGTCCGGGTTTACTCCGGCCGTATCGATTCCGGTGCCCAGATCATCAACTCCACCAAGGGCAAGAAGGAGCGCATCGGGAAGATCTTCCAGATGCACGCCAACAAGGAAAACCCGGTCGGTTTCGTTACCGCTGGTCACATCTACGCGGTCATCGGCCTCAAGGACACGACCACCGGCGACACCCTGTGCGACCCGCAGCAGCAGGTCGTCCTCGAGTCGATGACGTTCCCTGACCCGGTTATCGAAGTTGCCATCGAGCCGAAGACCAAGCAGGACCAGGAAAAGCTGGGTCTCGCGATCCAGAAGCTGGCCGAAGAAGACCCCACTTTCCGTACCGAGCAGAACCAGGAAACTGGTCAGACGGTCATCAAGGGAATGGGCGAGCTTCACCTGGACATCCTCGTCGACCGCATGAAGCGTGAATTCAACGTTGAGGCGAACGTCGGCAAGCCCCAGGTTGCTTACCGCGAGACGATCAAGAAGGCCGTCGAGCGTCACGACTACACGCACAAGAAGCAGACCGGTGGATCCGGCCAGTTCGCGAAGATTCAGTTCGCGATCGAGCCGCTTGAAATCACTGCAGACAAGTCGTACGAGTTCGTGAACAAGGTCACCGGTGGACGTATCCCGCGTGAGTACATCCCTTCGGTTGACGCCGGAATCCAGGATGCACTCCACGTGGGTGTGCTCGCCGGGTACCCGATGGTCGGCGTCAAGGCAAGCCTGCTTGACGGTGCCGCTCACGACGTCGACTCCTCGGAGATGGCGTTCAAGATTGCCGGCTCGATGGGCTTCAAGGAAGCCGTTCGGAAGGCAAACCCGGTTCTTCTCGAGCCGTTGATGGCTGTCGAGGTGCGCACCCCTGAGGAATACATGGGTGACGTCATCGGTGACCTCAACTCTCGCCGTGGCCAGATCCAGACCATGGAGGACGCACAGGGCGTGAAGGTTATCCGCGCACACGTTCCGCTGTCGGAGATGTTCGGTTACATCGGCGACCTGAGGTCCAAGACCTCTGGCCGTGCGGTGTACTCGATGACCTTCGAGAGCTACCAGGAGGTCCCGAAGGCTGTTGCCGACGAGATCATCCAGAAGAACAAGGGCGAATAACCCACCGGCCTTCGGGCCGAATCGCTTAGGCCTCCTGGCCCGAGTAACATAAGTACACAAATCCAGCAGTTCCACCGGGCGTAAACCAACGTCCGGTGGAGCCGAGAGTCCTGAGGAGGACCCACAGTGGCCAAGGCCAAGTTCGAGCGGACCAAGCCGCACGTAAACATCGGAACGATCGGTCACGTTGACCACGGAAAGACCACGCTGACGGCAGCGATCTCGAAGGTCCTCGCCGACACGTTCCCTTCCAAGACCAACGTTCAGCGCGACTTCGCGTCGATCGACTCCGCCCCCGAAGAGCGCCAGCGCGGCATCACGATCAACATCTCGCATGTTGAGTACGAGACCGAGAAGCGTCACTACGCACACGTTGACGCTCCGGGCCACGCTGACTACATCAAGAACATGATCACCGGTGCTGCTCAGATGGACGGCGCGATCCTCGTGGTTGCCGCTACTGACGGCCCGATGGCTCAGACCCGTGAGCACGTTCTTCTCGCCAAGCAGGTCGGCGTGCCGTCCCTGCTCGTCGCGCTGAACAAGTCCGACGCGGTCGACGACGAAGAGATCCTTGAGCTCGTTGAGCTCGAGGTTCGTGAACTGCTCTCCAGCCAGGGCTTCGATGGCGACAACGCCCCCGTCGTTCAGGTTTCCGCCCTCAAGGCGCTCGAGGGTGACCCCAAGTGGGTTGCAAAGATCCTCGAGCTCATGCAGGCAGTGGATGACTACTTCCCGGAGCCCGTCCGCGACAAGGACAAGCCCTTCCTGATGCCGATCGAGGACGTCTTCACGATCACCGGTCGTGGAACCGTCGTCACCGGCCGCGCCGAGCGTGGAACCCTCAAGCTGAACTCCGAGGTCGAGGTTGTCGGCATCCGCCCGACGATCAAGACCACGGTCACCGGTATCGAGATGTTCCACAAGCAGCTCGACGAGGCATGGGCCGGCGAGAACTGTGGTCTTCTTCTTCGTGGCACCAAGCGCGAAGACGTTGAGCGCGGCCAGGTTGTCGTCAAGCCGGGTTCGGTTACGCCGCACACCGACTTCGAGGGCACCGCGTACATCCTGTCAAAGGATGAGGGTGGGCGTCACAACCCGTTCTACGCGAACTACCGCCCGCAGTTCTACTTCCGCACCACCGACGTCACCGGCGTCATCACGCTGCCCGAGGGCACCGAGATGGTCATGCCTGGCGACACCGTGGAAATGACTGTCGCGCTGATCCAGCCGATCGCCATGGAAGAGGGCCTCGGCTTTGCTATTCGTGAAGGTGGCCGCACCGTCGGCGCCGGAACCGTCATCAAGGTTCTCAAGTAATTCAGTAGGCCTGCTCACTCGCTGAGCTCGTCGACAACAACAGGGTCGGTCCTTCGGGACCGGCCCTTTTGTCGTTCCCGGGCCGCGGGATTCGCGGGTCATGCCACATCTGCCAACCCGCCGCGACTCGCTCCCAATCCGCTGGTCGAGCTTGTCGCGACCCCGCGACCCGAACTACCCTCGTAACCACCCCCGAGAACGGAGACCCCCATGAACCTCAACGACATCACCCGTAAAGCTCAGGACTTCCTCAAGACCGACAAGGGCGAGGAGATCTCCGACAAGGTCATCGACGGCGCTGCGGCGGCGGCCAACAAGGTCACCGGCAACAAGCACGCCGACAAGATCCAGAACGCCCGCGACACCGCCGACAAGCACGTGGGCCGCAACGACGGCACCACCGGCCGCGACAACGCTGCAGACCCCGAGTAGCAGCCCGCGGCCCGACCGGACCGCGGTCTCGACAGGCTCGATCCACGGGCGGGACCTGGGCCTGTCGAGGGGCTCGACCAGCGGACGAATTCGGCGTCGCAGACTGGTGGGGGAGACACCGAACTGGCCCGGAATGACGCGGATCTCGGCGACACGCCCAACGCGACACGCCCGGGTTGCACAATGACCCTTTCCTGTGGCAGACTCTTCTAGTTCAACACTTTCGGATCGCGCTGCTCGCGAGACCGGAATCACTACCAGGCAGTGCATAGCTCGCCCCTTGAGGGTCGGAGCTAGGCCGCGGGTAGCAGAACGAAGCTTAAATCAACTTCTTGGATGCGTGGGTAAAACCATGTCACCCGTCAGGCCCCGGCCTGGGGGAGTTGGCTCGAGAAGGTCGGATCCCCGGCCGGATCGAAATTGACAGATGAACAGTGGTGCGATAGCAGCAGTGCTACTACGGCGTCCAATGCAGCCCTCGGGATGTAAGAAGCCTTGACAAGAAAGAGAGTTCGACATGGCGGGACAGAAGATCCGCATTCGACTTAAGTCGTATGACCACGAGGTCATCGACATCTCGGCGCGCAAGATCGTCGACACCGTGACCCGTGCGGGCGCGACCGTCGTCGGCCCCGTGCCGCTTCCGACCGAGAAGAACGTGGTGTGTGTCATCCGTTCCCCTCACAAGTACAAGGACAGCCGGGAGCACTTTGAAATGCGCACCCACAAGCGTCTGATCGACATCATTGACCCGACGCCGAAGGCCGTCGACTCGCTTATGCGTCTCGACCTCCCGGCCGACGTCAACATCGAGATCAAGCTCTAGGGCCCGCGATGTCGTACGCAGATACCAAGACCACCAAGGGCCTCCTCGGCAAGAAGCTCGGCATGACGCAGGTGTGGGACGAGAACAACAAGCTCGTTCCCGTTACCGTCATCGAGATCTCGCCGAACGTTGTGACCCAGATCCGCACGAAGGACATCGACGGCTACGCCGGCGTCCAGATTGCCTCTGGCGCCATCGACCCCCGCAAGGTGAACAAGCCGTCCGCAGGACACTTCGAGAAGGCCGGCGTCACGCCGCGCCGCCACGTTACCGAGCTCCGCACCGCGGATGCCGCTGACTACACCCTGGGCCAGGAACTCACCGTTGACGGTGTCTTCGTTGCCGGCACCAAGGTCGACGTCATGGGCACCTCCAAGGGCAAGGGTTTCGCCGGTGTTATGAAGCGTCACAACTTCAAGGGTGTTTCCGCTTCGCACGGTTCGCACCGCAACCACCGCAAGCCCGGTTCCATCGGTGCCTCCTCGACCCCCAGCCGTGTCTTCAAGGGCATGCGCATGGCCGGTCGTATGGGTGGCGAGCGCGTGACCGTGCTGAACCTCAAGGTTCACGCGATCGACGCCGACAAGGGCCTCATCCTGGTCAAGGGTGCCGTTCCCGGCGCCAAGGGCCGCCTCGTATTCGTCCGCACCGCAGTGAAGGGAGCGTAGTTCTTATGGCTACCGCACTCGACCTCATCGACGCCAACGGCAAGAAGGCCGGCTCCGTTGAGCTGCCCGCCGAAATCTTCGACGTCCAGACCAACATCCCGCTGATCCACCAGGTCGTTGTCGCGCAGCTCGCTGCCGCACGTCAGGGTACTCACAAGGTGAAGAGCCGCGGAGAAGTTTCCGGTGCCGGCCGCAAGCCGTTCAAGCAGAAGGGAACCGGTCGCGCTCGTCAGGGCTCGATCCGCGCCCCTCAGATGACCGGTGGTGGCATCGTCCACGGACCCACCCCGCGCAGCTACGACCAGCGCACCCCGAAGAAGATGATTGCCGCCGCGCTCAAGGGTTCACTCTCTGACCGCGCCCGTGGCGACCGTCTTCACGTGGTCACCGCACTGTTCTCGAACGAGACGCCCAGCACCAAGGGCGCCATCACGCTGCTCACCCAGATCGCCAGCAGCAAGCACGTGCTGGTTGTTCTCGAGCGCAGCGACGAGATGACCCTCCGCAGCATCCGCAACCTCCCGACGGTGCACGTGCTGTCCTGGGACCAGCTGAATGCCTATGACGTTCTCGTCTCTGACGACATCGTCTTCACCAAGGGCGCGTTTGACGCGTTCGTGGCGCACAAGACCAAGAAGGAAGAGGTGTCCGCATAATGGCTACCCCGATTCAAAAGGACCCCCGCGACGTCATCATCGCTCCGGTCGTCTCTGAAAAGAGCTACGGCCTGATCGACGAGGGCAAGTACACCTTCATCGTGGACCCGCGCTCGAACAAGACCGAAATCAAGCTGGCGATCGAGAAGATCTTCAAGGTTGAGGTTGCGTCGATCAACACCATGAACCGCATCGGCAAGACTCGCCGTACCAAGTTCGGCATGGGTAAGCGCAAGGACACCAAGCGTGCCATCGTCACGCTCAAGTCCGGTTCCATCGACATCTTCACGGCCGTCGGCTAAGCGGCCAGGACTAGAGGAATAAGAAATGGCTATTCGTAAGTACAAGCCCACGACCCCCGGTCGTCGCGGTTCTTCTGTTGCGGACTTCGCAGAGATCACCCGTTCGACGCCCGAGAAGTCGCTGCTTCGTCCGCTGTCCAAGACCGGTGGTCGTAACAACCAGGGTCGCATCACGACGCGTCACATCGGTGGTGGCCACAAGCGCCAGTACCGCGTGATCGACTTCCGTCGTAACGACAAAGACGGTGTCAACGCCAAGGTCGCTCACATCGAGTACGACCCCAACCGCACGGCGCGCATCGCGCTGCTGCACTTCCTGGACGGCTCCAAGCGCTACATCATTGCGCCGAACAAGCTGAACCAGGGCGACATCGTCGAGTCGGGTGCCGGTGCTGACATCAAGCCCGGCAACAACCTGCCCCTGAAGAACATCCCCACCGGTACCATCATTCACGCCATCGAGATCCGTCCGGGTGGTGGCGCCAAGCTGGCCCGCTCCGCCGGAGTGTCGGTTCGCCTGGTCGCGAAGGATGGCATCTACGCCCAGCTGCGCCTGCCGTCCGGAGAAATCCGTAACGTCGACGCCCGCTGCCGCGCCACGATCGGCGAGGTCGGCAACGCCGAGCAGTCGAACATCAACTGGGGCAAGGCCGGCCGGATGCGCTGGAAAGGCGTTCGCCCGACCGTTCGTGGTGTTGCCATGAACCCGGTCGACCACCCGCACGGTGGTGGTGAGGGTAAGACGTCCGGTGGACGTCACCCCGTCAGCCCCTGGGGCCAGAAGGAAGGGCGCACCCGCCACCCGAACAAGGAAAGCGACAAGCTCATTGTTCGTCGCCGTACCGTCGGCAAGAAGCGTAAGTAGGAGTAGACGATGCCAAGAAGTCTTAAGAAGGGCCCCTTCGTTGACGACCACCTGCTTCGCAAGGTTGTCAAGGCGAATGAAGCCTCAAGCAAGAACGTAATCAAGACCTGGTCGCGCCGTTCGATGATCATCCCCGACATGCTCGGGCACACCATCGCGGTTCACGACGGTCGCAAGCACATCCCGGTGTTCGTCACCGAGAGCATGGTTGGGCACAAACTCGGCGAGTTTGCTCCCACCCGCACCTTCCGTGGTCACGTGAAGGATGACAAGAAGGGTCGTCGCCGCTAACGCGGTGACGTGAAGGAGGAGAAATGGTGGAGTCGATCGCACGCGTGCGTCACATCCGCGTTACCGCCCAGAAGGCCCGTCGCGTTGTCAACCTGATTCGTGGCAAGCAGGCGCATGAAGCGCTGGGAATTCTCAAGTTCGCGCCGCAGGGCGCGTCCGACCCCGTGTACAAGCTGGTCGAATCGGCCATCGCGAACGCACGGGTCAAGGCCGATGCTGCGAACGAGTTCCTGGACGAACAGGATCTGTTCATCTCCCAGGCATTCGTCGACGAGGGCACGACGCTCAAGCGTTTCCAGGCCCGCGCACAGGGTCGCGCATTCCAGATCAAGAAGCGTACGAGCCACATCACTGTTGTGCTCGCCACTCCTGAGGAGGGTACGAAGTAATGGGTCAGAAAGTAAACCCGTATGGCTTCCGTCTGGGAATCACGACCGACCACGTGTCGCGTTGGTTCTCTGACAGCACGAAGCCGGGCCAGCGTTACAGCGACTTCGTCGCTGAAGACGTCAAGATCCGCCGCCTGTTGAGCACCAGCCTCGACCGCGCCGGCGTTTCCCGCATCGAGATCGAGCGCACCCGCGATCGTGTCCGTGTCGACATTCACACCGCCCGTCCGGGCATCGTGATCGGTCGTCGCGGCGCGGAAGCAGAGCGCATCCGGTCCGACCTTGAAAAGCTCACCGCCAAGCAGATCCAGCTGAACATCCTCGAGGTCAAGAACCCCGAGCAGGATGCACAGCTCGTCGCGCAGGGCATCGCAGAGCAGCTCTCCGCTCGTGTGGCTTTCCGCCGCGCGATGCGTAAGGGCCTGCAGGGCGCCCAGCGCGCCGGCGCCAAGGGTGTTCGCATCCAGGTGTCCGGTCGTCTCGGTGGCGCTGAGATGAGCCGTTCGGAGTTCTACCGCGAAGGCCGTGTGCCGCTGCACACCCTGCGCGCGAACATCGACTACGGCTTCTACGAAGCCAAGACCACCTTCGGCCGCATCGGCGTGAAGGTCTGGATCTACAAGGGCGACATCACCAATAAGGAACTCGCTCGCGAGCAGGCCAACGCTAAGTCGTCCCGCCCCGAGCGTCGTGACGACCGTCCCCGCCGTGCGCCTCGCGCAGAGGGCGCGGCTCCGGTTGCAGCAGGAGTTGAGGCTAAATAATGTTGATTCCCCGCAGAGTTAAGCACCGCAAGCAGCACCACCCGGGCCGTACCGGCCACGCAACCGGTGGTACTACTGTTTCGTTCGGCGAGTACGGCATTCAGGCCCTCACCCCCGCGTACGTGACCAACCGTCAGATCGAGTCCGCTCGTATCGCCATGACGCGTCACATCAAGCGTGGCGGCAAGGTCTGGATCAACATCTACCCGGACCGCCCGCTCACCAAGAAGCCTGCCGAAACCCGCATGGGTTCCGGTAAGGGTTCGGTCGAGTGGTGGGTCGCGAACGTCAAGCCGGGCCGCGTGCTCTTCGAGCTTTCCGGTGTCTCTGACACCGTTGCTCGCGAAGCGCTCACCCGCGCAATTCACAAGCTGCCCCTCAAGGCACGCATCATCAAGCGCGAGGAGGGCGACGCATAATGGCGATCGGATCCAAGGAGCTCGCCTCAGTCGAGCTCGACACTTTTGAAAACGAACGACTGTTCGACGAGCTGAAGAAGGCCAAGGAAGAGCTGTTCAACCTGCGCTTCCAGTCGGCCACCGGCCAGCTCGAAAGCCACGGCCGCCTTCGCGCGGTCAAGCGGGACATTGCACGCATCTACACGGTTCTCCGTGAGCGCGAGCTGGGCATTCGTGCCACTCCCGTCGCAGTCGAGGCCCCGGCCAAGGCTGAGAAGAAGACGACCAAGAAGGCCAAGGCCAAGGACGCATCCACGGATGCTCCCGAGGCTGACGCCGTCGAGACGAAGGAGGCCTAATCATGGCGAAGACTGATGAAACGGTCGTCCCCGCCGAGGCTCTCGTGCGCGGCTACCGCAAGACGATGCGTGGTTACGTGACCAGCGACAAGATGGATAAGACCATCGTTGTCGAGGTCGAAGACCGCGTGAAGCACCCCCTGTACGGCAAGGTCATCCGCCGTACGTCCAAGCTGAAGGTTCACGACGAGGCGAACTCCGCCGGAGTCGGCGACCTGGTCCTGATCAGCGAAACCCGTCCGCTGAGCGCCACCAAGCGCTTCCGCCTGGTCGAGATTCTCGAGAAGGCCAAGTAAGCGCTCGCGCTTACTTGATAGAAGGAGTTAGAAAGTGCTTCAGCAAGAATCACGACTCAAAGTTGCCGACAACACCGGTGCCAAGGTCCTGTTGACGATCCGTGTTCTCGGTGGCTCCGGCCGTCGTTACGCCGGACTGGGTGACGTTATCGTCGCCACCGTCAAGGACGCCATCCCGGGCGGCAACGTCAAGAAGGGTGACGTCGTCAAAGCCGTCATCGTTCGCGTCAAAAAGCAGACCCGTCGTCCAGACGGCTCGTACATCAAGTTCGATGAGAACGCCGCAGTGATCTTGAAGGCTGACGGAGACCCCCGTGGTACCCGTATCTTCGGACCGGTCGGTCGCGAACTCCGCGACAAGAAGTTCATGAAGATCATTTCGTTGGCACCGGAGGTTATCTAAATCATGGCCAGAATCAAGAAGGGTGACCTCGTAGAGGTCATCACCGGCCGCACCCAGGCTCGCGGCGGAGACCGTGGCAAGCAGGGGCGCGTGCTCGAGGTACAGGTTGAGAAGAACCGCGTACTCGTCGAGGGCATCAACTTCGTCAAGAAGCATGTCCGCGTCGGCCAGACCCAGCGCGGCTCCAAGACCGGCGGCATCGAGACTGTGGAAGCATCGATTCACGCTTCCAACGTCGCACTCGTCGACCCGGAGTCCAAGAAGCCGACCAAGGTCGGTTTCCGCCTCGAAGAGGTAACGAAGGACGGCGTCACCAAGACGGTCCGCGTTCGTTACGCCAAGAAGTCAGGTAAGGACCTCTAATGACTGACACCACCACCGAGGCCGCCAAGCCCGTCGTGCTGCCGCGTCTCAAGCAGAAGTATCGCGAAGAGATCTCCCTGCAGCTCGCCAAGGACCTGGGCTTCACCAACGTCCACCAGGTACCCAACCTGACGAAGATCATCGTCAACATGGGTGTCGGCGAGGCAGCACGCGACGGCAAGATCATGGATGGCGCCGTCGCCGACCTCACCAAGATCACCGGCCAGAAGCCGCAGGTCACCAAGGCACGCAAGTCCATCGCGCAGTTCAAACTGCGTGAAGGACAGCCCATTGGCACGCACGTCACACTTCGTGGCGACCGCATGTGGGAGTTCCTCGACCGGCTGCTCAGCCTCGCCCTGCCCCGTATCCGCGACTTCCGCGGCCTCTCGGACAAGCAGTTCGACGGCGCCGGCAACTACACGTTCGGTCTCACGGAGCAGGTTATGTTCCACGAGATCGACCAGGACCGGATCGACCGTATTCGCGGTATGGACATCACTGTTGTGACGACCGCCAAGAACAACGACGAGGGCCGCGCGCTGCTTAAGGCGCTTGGCTTCCCGTTCAAGACGGCCGAGAACTCCTAAACTAGCTTTACCCTCGGGGGCCGGACAGCCGTTCGGCCCCCTCCACCACCACAGGTCGTCATCCGTGTAACGGGTGAACGAAACCAGGCGAGAAAGGCACCACAAAATGACAATGACAGATCCGGTCGCAGATATGCTGACCAGACTGCGCAACGCTAACTCGGCGTACCACGACACAGTGTCGATGCCGCACAGCAAGCTCAAGGCGCACATCGCAGACATCCTCAAGGCACAGGGTTACATCTCTGCCTGGGATGTCAAGGATGCAGAGGTCGGAAAGACCCTCACGCTGAACCTCAAGTTCGGCCCCAACCGCGAGCGTTCCATCGTCGGCATCAAGCGGGTTTCCAAGCCCGGCCTGCGCGTGTACGCAAAGTCGACTGAGATCCCCACGGTTCTCGGCGGCCTCGGCGTTGCCATCCTGTCCACCTCCAGCGGTCTGCTCACCGACCGCCAGGCTGAGAAGAAGGGCGTAGGCGGAGAAGTTCTCGCCTACGTGTGGTAGCCGACAATGTCACGTATTGGAAGACTTCCGATCGAGATCCCCGCGGGTGTCACGGTCGAAGCTAACGGCCAGGCCGTCAGCGTCAAGGGTCCGAAGGGCGAGCTCGCGCTCACCGTCGCCAACCCCATCGAGGTCAAGGTCACCGATGGCCAGGTTCTGGTCACCCGTCCCGACGACGAGCGCGCTTCGCGTTCGCTGCACGGACTGACCCGCACCCTGATCGCCAACCAGATCATCGGCGTCACCGTGGGTTACACCAAGGGACTCGAGATCGTCGGTACCGGTTACCGCGTCGCACAGAAGGGCACCTCAGTTGAGTTCGCCCTCGGCTTCTCGCACCCGGTCCTCATCGAGCCGCCCGTTGGTATCTCCCTGACCGTCGAGGGCGTTAACAAGCTCACGGTCAGCGGTATCGACAAGCAGGCCGTCGGCGAGGTTGCCGCAAACATCCGTAAGATTCGCAAGCCTGAGCCCTACAAGGGTAAGGGTGTGCGTTACGCCGGCGAGATTGTTCGCCGCAAGGCCGGAAAGAGTGGTAAGTAACCATGGGTCTCGGAACTAGAGGAAAAAGCAAGTCGGCTGCCCGCGGACGCAGGCACGCACGTCTTCGCAAGAAGATCGAGGGGACCGCGCTTCGTCCGCGTCTCGTCGTCACCCGCTCGGCTCGCCACGTATTCGTGCAGGTCGTTGACGACAGCAAGGGTTTCACCCTCGCGTCGGCGTCGACTCTCGAAACCGGTCTGCGCACCTTCGATGGTGACAAGACCGCCAAGGCGCACAAGGTCGGCGAGCTCGTCGCCGAGCGCGCCAAAGCCGCCGGTATTGAAGCCGTCGTATTTGACCGTGGTGGCAGCAAGTACGCAGGACGCGTCGCAGCCATCGCCGAAGGAGCCCGAAAGGGAGGGTTGGACCTGTGAGCACTGAATCCAGTAGCACCGCAGCAGCGAAGGAAGCAGACGTCGTCACCGAGGTTCCGGTGGAAACCGCAGCTTCGACTACGCCGCCGCAGAACGAGCCTCGTGAGGCTCGTCGTGGTGGCCGTGAGCGCAGCCCGAACCGTGAGCGCGGAAGCCGTGACGCCGAGAAGAGCCAGTTCCTCGAGCGCGTCGTCACGATCAACCGTGTTTCCAAGGTGGTCAAGGGTGGTCGTCGCTTCAGCTTCACCGCTCTGGTCGTCGTCGGAGACGGTAACGGCCTGGTAGGCGTTGGTTACGGTAAGGCCCGCGAGGTCCCGACCGCAATCAGCAAGGGCGTCGAGGAAGCGAAGAAGAACTTCTTCCGCGTTCCCCGCGTCGGCCTGACCATCCCGCACCCCGTTCAGGGTGAAGCCGCTGCCGGAGTCGTTCTTCTCCGTCCGGCCGCAGCAGGTACCGGCGTTATCGCCGGTGGCCCGGTGCGCGCCGTACTCGAATGCGCCGGCATCCACGACGTTCTGAGCAAGTCGCTCGGTTCGTCGAACACCATCAACATCGTGCACGCCACGGTGGAGGCCCTGCACCAGCTCGAAGAGCCTCGTGCAGTCGCGGCTCGCCGTGGCCTCTCCTACGAAGACGTGGCTCCGGCCCGTTTTCTGCGTGCCGACGCGGCTGCAGCTGCAGCCGCCGCAAGCGCGAAGGCAGGTGCCTAATGGCTCAGCTGAAGATTACGCAGATCAAGTCCAAAATTAGTGAGAAGCAGAACCAGCGCGACACGCTTCGCAGCCTGGGCCTGCGTCGCATTGGCGCCGTCACGATCCGCGAGGACAACTCGCAGAACCGTGGCTACGTCAACACCGTTGCTCACCTTGTGAAGGTCGAGGAGATTGACTAATGGCTGACGAGAAGGAAGCTACCGCCAAGGCAGCAACCAAGCCCGCCGCTAAGAAGGCCGCCGCTCCCAAGGCGACGACCACGAAGGCTGCTGCAGCCAAGGCTCCGGCCAAGACTGTTGCCGCCAAGAAGGCCGCCGCGCCGACCGTCCCCACTGAGGCCCGTCCGCAGGTTCTGAAGGTTCACCACCTTCGTCCCGCGCCCGGATCGAAGAAGGACAAGCAGCGCGTTGGCCGTGGTGAAGGATCCAAGGGTAAGACCGCGGGTCGTGGAACCAAGGGCACCAAGGCGCGCTACACAGTGCGTATCGGCTTCGAGGGTGGGCAGATGCCTCTGCACATGCGCACCCCGAAGCTGCGCGGGTTCAAGAACCCGTTCCGCGTCGAGTACCAGGTTGTAAACCTGGAGCGCCTCGCCGAGCTGTACCCGACCGGAGGCGATGTAACCATCGCTTCGCTGGTCGCCAAGGGTGCCGTTCGCGACAACGAGAAGGTCAAGGTTCTCGGCAATGGTGACATTGCGGTTAAGCTGACTGTTGCAGTCGATAAGGTCTCCCGCTCAGCTGAGCAGAAGATCGTCGCAGCAGGTGGCTCGATCAAGTAGTAAGACCGTAGACGAGATCGAGCTTGTCGAGCCTGCTCAGCGACTAATGCGCTGGTGCTGTCTTGGCAAGCTCGTTCTTTGTTACTAACTGGAGGCCTTTTTTGTTTAGCGCCATTGCGCGGATATTCCGCACGCCGGACCTTCGTAAGAAGATCGGGTTCACCCTGGGCATCGTCGCCCTGTTCCGTCTGGGCTCGTTCATCCCCGCCCCATTCGTGGACTTCGGCAACGTGCAAGCCTGTCTTGCAGCGAACCAGGGAACGAGCGGCCTCTACGAGCTCGTGAACCTGTTCAGCGGTGGCGCCCTGCTGCAGCTCTCAGTCTTCGCGCTGGGGATCATGCCGTACATCACGGCCTCCATCATCGTGCAGCTGCTGCGCGTTGTGATCCCCCACTTCGAGACCCTCTACAAAGAGGGTGCGGCGGGCCAGTCCAAGCTCACGCAGTACACCCGTTACCTCACCATCGCCCTGGGCATCCTGCAGTCGACCACGCTGATCACGGTGGCCCGCAGCGGCGCCTTGTTCGGCACCTCGGCCTCGTCCGAGTGCTCGCAGCTGCTCACCAACGACGCCTGGTACGCCATCATGCTGATGGTCATCACCATGACCGCCGGTACCGGCGTCATCATGTGGATGGGTGAGATGATCACCGAGCGCGGCATCGGCAACGGCATGTCGCTGCTGATCTTCACGTCGATCGCAGCGCAGTTCCCCAACTCCCTCATCTCCATCGCCCAGCAGCGCGGCATCGACGTGTTCCTCATCGTCCTGGTGATCGGCCTGATCGTGGTCGCCGGTGTGGTGTTCGTGGAACAGTCGCAGCGTCGCATCCCGGTGCAATACGCCAAGCGCATGGTGGGCCGTCGCACCTATGGCGGCAACAACACCTACATTCCGATCAAGGTGAACATGGCCGGCGTTGTGCCCGTCATCTTCGCGTCGTCGCTGCTGTACCTGCCGGCGCTGATCGCCCAGTTCAACCAGCCCGCCGCCGGCGAGACGCCGCAGGCCTGGGTCACCTGGGTCACCAACAACCTCACGCAGGGCAGCCACCCGCTCTATATGGCGTTCTACTTCCTGCTCATCGTGGGCTTCACCTACTTCTACGTCGCGATCACCTTCAACCCCGAAGAGGTCGCAGACAACATGAAGAAGTACGGCGGATTCATCCCCGGCATCCGTGCCGGCCGGCCCACCGCCGAGTACCTCGACTACGTGCTGACCCGGGTGACGCTGCCCGGCGCCCTGTACCTCGGTCTGATCGCACTGATCCCGCTGATCGCGTTCTCGCTGATCGGTGCCGACCAGAACTTCCCGTTCGGTGGCGCCAGCATCCTGATCATCGTGGGTGTCGGCCTGGAGACGGTCAAGCAGATCGACTCCCAGCTGCAGCAGCGTCACTACGAAGGGCTTCTGCGATGACCCGCCTCCTCGTGATCGGTCCCCCCGGGGCCGGCAAGGGCACCCAGGCCGTGCGCCTGGCCGAAGCCTTCGGCATTCCCGCCATCTCCACCGGTGACATCTTCCGCCACAACGTGAAGACCGAAACCGAGTTGGGCCTGCAGGTCAAGGCGTTCATCGAGGCCGGCCAGTACGTGCCGGACTCGCTGACCAACGCCATCGTCGCCGACCGGCTCAAGGAGCCGGATGCCGTCAACGGCTTCCTGCTCGACGGCTACCCGCGCACGACCGACCAGGTGCTCGAACTCGACCGCCTGCTCGACGCCGCCGGCACCTCGCTCGACGCCGTCGTGCAGATCGTCGCCGACACCGACGAGGTCGTGGCCCGGCTGCTCAAGCGCGCTGCGGAGCAGGGCCGCGCCGACGACACCGCCGAGGTCATCCGGCACCGGCTCGACGTCTACGAAGAGCAGACGGCGCCCCTGATCGACCTGTACGACAAGCGCGACGTCGTGGTCACCATCGACGGCCTCGGCGCCGTCGACCAGGTCACCGACCGCATTGTGGCGGCCCTGGCCGAACGTGGCCTGCACGCGGTGGGTCCCACCGACAGCGTGGCGGCATCCGTCTAATCGCTTCACCCTGGGCGCCGGCACCTGCCGGCGCCCACACGTGTTTCATGATCACTTAGTTTGCAGGTATGACCGTGGCCCTTCGCCGCTCCATCTACAAGACCCCGGCGCAGATGCGCCTGATGCTGGCCCCCGGCCTGGCGACCGCTGCGTCGCTCGTGGCGGCCCGCAACGCGATGCGGGTGGGCGCCACCACCCTCGAGCTGGATGCGGCCGCTGAGGCCGCGATTGTGGCCCACGGCGGCAAGCCCAACTTCAAGCTCGAACAGGGCTACTTCCACACCGTGTGCGCCTCGGTGAACGACGACGTGGTGCACGGCATCCCGAACGGGCGTGTGCTGGGCGCCGGTGACATCGTCTCCATCGACAGCGGCGCCATCCTCGATGGCTGGAACGGTGACGCGGCGTTCACCTTCGTGCTGCCCGACCCGTCGCGGCCCGAGCTCGTCGCCGAACGCGAGGAGCTCTCCCGGGTGACCGAGCAGTCGCTCTGGCACGGCATCGCCCGGCTGAATGTGGCCAGGCACCTCAACGAGGTGGGCGATGCGATCGAGGACTACATCGAGTCGCAGGGCACCTACGGCATCCTCACCGACTACGTGGGCCACGGCATCGGCAAGTCGATGCACGAGGCGCCACCGGTGTTCAACTACCGGGTGCGCCAGAAGGGCCCGGACGTGAAGCCCGGCCTGGTCGTGGCGATCGAGCCGATGGTGGTGCTCGGCGACATCGAGACTTACACCCGCGACGACGACTGGACCGTCGCCACCAGCGACGGCAAGGCCGCCGCGCACTGGGAACACAGCGTCGCAGTGCACAAGGACGGCATCTGGG
Source organism: Cryobacterium sp. W22_MBD10_FK3 (assembly GCF_052113745.1). NCBI lineage: Bacteria > Bacillati > Actinomycetota > Actinomycetes > Micrococcales > Microbacteriaceae > Cryobacterium > Cryobacterium sp. W22_MBD10_FK3. The sequence goes on along the minus strand of NZ_JBGQOH010000004.1, from coordinate 114,503 downwards.
TGCTCACCGCCGAAGACGGCGGCGCCGCGGGCCTCGCCCAGTTCGGCATCACCCCCGTGCCACCGGCCTAAGCCGCGCCCGGCCGCGCGTCGCGGCCCGTCCGACCGGAACTGTTCCCCGTGCGGACATTTGCACCCGGTGTGCCGGGACCATTCGTCCGCAGCGGGACCAGTTGGCCCGTTGACCGGCGCGGATGCGATCCGGCGACCGCGCGCATCCTCGCGCATCCGCTCGCTCGGTGGCGCCCAGTTGCTCGTTCGCCTGGGTCCAATTACTCGCTCGGTGGCGCCCGTTCGCCCGTAACTGTTCCCCGTGCGGACATTTGCACCCGGTGTGGCGGGACCATTTGTCCGCAGCGGGACCAGTTGGGCGTCTGGTGACCCGTGGCCGATGAGGGCAGGGAGGTGCGGGGCGGCGGTGGGCAGCGCAGGGCGGGGGAGCTGGGGAGCTAGGCGTCCATGACGTGCACGAGCTCGTCGATGAACGAGGCGAAGTCGACCGAGCGCTTGATCAGGCGTTGCACCTCGGCGCGGTCGGAGAAGACCTCGACGAACTGGTCGAAAACCGCCTGGAAGGTGCTGCGGCCGGCGGCGCTGAACGCGATCAGGGCGACGACGTTCACCCGGTTGTCGCCCCAGTCCATCGGGGAGTCGTTGATCACGATGGCGATGGAGGTCTGCTTGGCGCTCATCGACATGGCGTGCGGCACGGCCAGGTTGTCGGTGAAGGCCGTGGACGACATCAGCTCGCGTTCGATGGCGCCGTCGACGTAGGTCTGGTCGATCAGCCCGCGGGCCATCATCCGCTCGCCCAACGCTGTGATCATCGCCGTCTCGTCGCGGGCGTAGAAGTTGCGGGAGAACAACGACTCGTCGAAGAACTGCAGCAGGTCGTCTTTCAGACGTGCGCGGCGGCGCATCCGGCGCACCCGGCTGGCGTGCTGGCGGATGCGGTCCACGTCGTTCTGGGTGAGGAACGGCTGAATGACGATGACCCCGTCGGCATGCAGCTGGGGGTCGATGGTGGTGAGCACCAGATCGGCGTCGAGCTCGTGCCAGGCCACATCGGAGCGGGTGATCACCGCGACGACCTCGAGGTCGTCGCCGAGCACCCGTTCGATGCGCTCCCGCAGCAGCACGTGCATGTCGTAGTAGTTGGGGCAGACGATCGCGCAGGTGACCAGCTCCACCCGGCGCACCTGCTGCTCAAGGTGCGCGCCGACGTGCATGGCGATGTAGGCGATCTCGTCGTCGTTGATCACGATCTGCTCGGCGCGTTGCAACTCGCTGGCAATGTAGACGGCCAGCTCGTATATCAGCGGGTACGAGGTCTTGATCGACCGGGTGAGCGGATTGCGGGAGTAGGACTTGTCGTGCGCACGGTTGATCAGGTTGCGCACGTGCAGGGTCAACCGCACGATGAAGTCGTCATCGTCGAGGTCGACGAGGTAGACCTGGCTGGCCCGGTCCACGATGGCGCGCATCGTCGCCAGCTCCTCCGGCCGCACGTAGCTCTCGATCAGGGTTTCGGGGGGCTGGTCGTGCCCGGGGGTGATCACCCGGGTGGTGAGCAGGAACGCCAGGTAGGCGAGGTCGCCGCTGCCCAGGCACACGTCGAAGTGCTTCATGATCAGGCCCGACAGTGACGTGGCCAGTTCCGACGGCGGCTCGGCCACGGCCGGAGCGGGGGAGAGGTGCTTGGTGACCCTGTCGATCGCGATGGCCACGTGCAGCAGCACATTGTTGATGCCGTACTCGTTGACGAAGTAACCCTGGCTGTCGAGCAGCTCGATGAGGTCGGTCTTGAATGCGCCCAGGCTGTCGGCGCCGGCCTGGCCGGAGGTGAACTCGCGCTGGATCGTCTCCAGGTCGATCATGCCGCGGGCGCTCTCCTCGCGGAACATCCGGCTGAGCAGCCGGCGCCGGTCGGTCTCCGAGCCGGTGAGCGTGACGACGCTGCCGTGCCGCACCAGGGTCAGGCCACTGTCGGGCAGCATCACCCGCACCCGGGCCAGGTCGGCTTCCACGGTGGAGTCGCTGACGAAATACTCGGCGGCCAGCTCGTAGACGTCGAGCCCGTCGGGCGATTCGGTGAGGCGCCGCACCAGGCTGGACAGCCGCTGCTGCGGGGTGTCGGCATCCGCTTCACGCACCTTGGACCGGTTCCGGGCGCTGAAGCTGGCGAATTCCTCGCGGTTGAGCCTGTAGCCGGCCGTGCCCGATTCGATCACGGTGAGCGGATGCGCGGCGGCCTTCACCGCGGTGACATAACTGCGCACACTGCGCGGGGTCACCCCCAAGCGGTCAGCAAGTTCGCCTGCCGTGATCCAGCTGGATGTCTGGGACAGGAGGTCCAGCAACCGCGTCTGTTTATCACTCATCGTGCGCAACTCCATTGTCTCAAGAGTAGTCAAGCAGAGTGCGGCCCCGGCACGGTAAGACTCCGGTGTGTTTCCGCACCCTGCGGAAAAGGCTCTGGTGGCGCAGCACACGACGGAAGAGGACAGTAGGTGTTGCATTCAAAAGATCGATGAAAGGAAAGAATCAATGAAGATTCTCATCGTTTGTGGTGCCGGGGCGTCCAGCGCCTTCGTGGCTCACCGGCTGCGGGTATCCGGCAAGGAACGTGGACTCACCCTCACGGTCGTCGCCGGCAGCGAATCGGATCTGCCGTCCTCGCTCGACACCATCGACGTCCTCCTGGTCGGTCCCCACCTCGAACCCCGCTTCGAGCGCCTCAGCGCTCAGGCGAAGGAGCGCGGCGTGGGCGTGGCACTCCTGCCCAAATCGGTGTTCTCGGCGCGTGACGGCGACCTGGCACTCGACCTGGCCGTGGATGCCGAACACGAACGTTCGTGGGTCTGACCCTTTTTCGGTCATCCACACCACTCCACCCCTGATTGTTGTGCCGGCAGCCGCCGGCCGCCCGCACGAAGCCGGGACCTCGACTGAGGCCCCGGTGACAATCCCGCACGTTGGAAGGAAGGCGCGAACCATGGTCGAACGCACCGTACTGATCGGATCGACGCACGGGCTGCACGCGCGGCCCGCGAAATTGTTCACGAAGGCCGCAGCCGCCACCGGCTCCCCGGTCACCCTGCAGAAGGGCGACGGCAAGCCGGTCAACGCCGCCAGCATCCTCGGTGTCATCGCGCTGGGCATCAACCACGGTGACAGCGTCACCCTAGCCACCGACGGCGACAACGCCGAGACCGTGCTGGACGCCCTCGCCGAGCTTCTCCTCACCGATCACGACGCCTAGGCGGACACGCACATGATTGAGCTGCAGGGCATCGGGATCGGCCAGAGCGTCGCCATCGGCCGGGTCCTGCGCATGCCCGAACCGCTGCCGGAGCCCGCAGACACTCGCAGCACCCTCGACCCCGCCGCCGAACTGGCCCGGGCCACCGCCTCCATGCACACGGTGGCCGAAGACCTCGAGGCCCGGGGCGAACGCGCCGGCGGCACCGCCCAGGAGGTGCTCGAGGCCCAGGCCATGATGGCTGAAGACCCCACCCTCGTGGAGGAAATCACCGCCCGGCTGCACAAGCACCAGACCGCCGAACGCGCCGTGTTCGAGGCCTTCGCCACCTTCCGCGACCAGATGCTGGCCCTCGGCGGCTACCTCGGTGAGCGCGCCGCCGACCTCGACGACGTCGCCCAGCGCGTGATCGCCAACCTCGGCGGCCTGCCCGCGCCGGGTGTGCCGGACCCCGAAGAACCGTTTGTGCTCGTCGCCCACGACCTGGCCCCCGCCGACACGGCCCTGCTCGACCTGGGGAAGGTGCTCGGCCTGATCACCATCGACGGCGGACCCACCTCGCACACCGCCATCCTGGCCAGGGAGAAGTCGATCACCGCGATCGTCGGCACCCACGCCGCCGCGCAGCTCACCGACGGCGACGAGGTCATCATCGACGCCGCCAACGGCATCGTGCTCGTGGCCCCCACCGACCGTCAGCTCGCCGAGGCCCGCGCCCGCATCCTGGCCCGCGAGGCCCGCGCCCTGGCCCCGATCGGCCCCGGCCGCCTGGCCGACGGCACCCCGGTTCCGCTCCTGGCCAACCTCGGCTCAGCGGATGGCGCCGCCAAGGCCGTCGCCCTCGGCGCCGAAGGGGTGGGCCTGTTCCGCACCGAGTTCCTCTTTCTCGACTCCACCTCCGCGCCCACCGTGACGCAGCAGCGTGAGCAGTACGAGCGGATGCTGCGCCAATTCCCCGGCCAGAAGGTCGTGGTGCGCGCGCTCGACGCCGGCGCCGACAAGCCGCTGGCGTTCCTCAACGACGCCGCCGAGGAGAACCCCGCCCTGGGCCTCCGGGGCCTCCGCGCCCTGCGCGCCAGCGAGGACATCCTGCGGGAGCAGCTCACCGCCCTCGCCGAGGCCGACGCGGCCACCGACGCTGACCTCTGGGTGATGGCACCGATGGTGTCCACAGTGGAGGAAACCCGGTACTTCACCACGCTCGCCCACGAGCTGGGCCTGAAGATGGCCGGCGTCATGGTGGAGGTGCCGTCCGCGGCCCTGCTGGCCGACCGCATCCTGGCGCACGCCGACTTCGCATCGATCGGCACCAACGACCTCACCCAGTACACCCTGGCGGCCGACCGGATGCTCGGCAGCGTCGCCGCCTTCCAGGACCCGTGGCACCCCGCGGTGCTCCGCCTGGTCGGCGAGGTCGGCGCTGCCGGCGCGAGCCTGGGCAAGCCCGTGGGCGTCTGCGGCGAGGCCGCGGCCGACCCGCTGCTGGCCGTGGTTCTTGTGGGCCTCGGTGCCACCACCCTGTCGATGTCGGCTTCGGCCCTCGCCGACGTTCGGGCCTCCCTGGCCGACTTCACTCTTGAGCAGGCCCGGCACCTCGCCGCGGCCGCTCTGTCCGCCGATGGCGCAGCATCCGCTCGCGCCGCGGCAACCGCAATCGCACACAGCTACACCAGCACCGCCCCCACCAGCGAGGCCCCTAGCCTGCTGGCCAACCCCGAGAGAGGTATACAGAAATGACAACGACGTCTGTCACCGAGAAGAAGGGTGCAAGGGTCCACGTTCAGGCCTTCGGCACCTTCCTGAGCGGCATGATCATGCCCAACATCGCGGCGTTCATCGCGTGGGGCATCATCACCGCCTTCTTCATCCCCACCGGCTGGACCCCGAACGAGACCCTGGTCACGCTCGTCGACCCGATGATCTTGTACCTACTCCCGCTGCTGATCGCCAACACCGGCGGCCGGATGGTCTACGGCACCCGCGGTGGAGTGATCGCCTCGATCGCCACCATGGGTGTCATCGTGGGCAGCTCGATCCCGATGTTCATCGGCGCCATGATCGTCGGCCCGCTGTCCGCGTGGATCCTGATGAAGGTCGACAAGATCTGGGCCGGCAAGATCCGCCCCGGCTTCGAGATGCTGGTGGACAACTTCTCCGCCGGTATCCTCGGCTTCGCCCTGGCCCTCGGCGCGTTCTTCGGAATCGCCCCGCTGGTCACCGGCCTGAGCGCCTTCCTCGAGACCATCGTGGACTGGCTGATCACCAACGGCCTGCTGCCGATCGCGTCGATCTTCATCGAACCGGGCAAGATCCTCTTCCTCAACAACGCCATCAACCACGGCGTGCTCACCCCCATCGGTGTGCAGCAGGTCCAGGAGTCCGGCAAGTCCGTCCTCTTCCTCCTCGAAGCGAACCCCGGCCCCGGCCTCGGCATCCTGCTCGCGTTCTCGTTCTTCGGCGTCGGCCTGGCCCGCGCGAGTGCACCCGGCGCGATCATCATCCAGTTCCTCGGTGGCATCCACGAGATCTACTTCCCGTACGTGCTGATGAAGCCGATGATGGTGCTCGCCGCCATCGGTGGTGGCATGACCGGTGTTGCCGTGAATGTCGCCTTCCAGACCGGCCTCCGCGCCCCCGCCTCGCCCGGCAGCATCATCGCGGTGCTGGCCCAGACCCCCGCCACCGACTTCGTCGGCGTGATCCTCTCGGTCCTCGCCTCCGCCGGTGTCTCGTTCGCGATCGGTGGTGTCATCCTCCGCGCCAGCCGCAAGAAGGACCTCGCCGCTGAGAACGACAACGAACTGGCCGCCGCCATCGCCAAGACCGAAGCCAACAAGGGCAAGTCCAGCTCCATTCTGGGCAACCTCGGCGCCTCGGCCACGACCGGTACCGCAGTGAAGAACATCGTCTTCGCCTGCGACGCCGGCATGGGCTCCAGCGCCATGGGCGCCTCGGTGCTGCGCAACAAGATCAAGAAGGCCGGCATCGAAGGGGTCACGGTGACCAACCAGGCCATCGCGAACCTCGACGGCACCGCCGACCTCGTGATCACCCACCAGGACCTGACGGACCGGGCCCGGGGCAAGAGCCCCAAGTCGGTGCACGTGTCGGTGGAGAACTTCATGAACAGCCCGAAGTACGACGAGGTCGTGCAGTCCCTGCACGGCACAAGCGAGGAAGCGACCAAGTAATGACCCAGAGCATTCTGGAACCGAAGAACGTGGTGGCCGCGGGTGCGGCCACCACGCGGGACGAAGCCATCCGTGAGGCCGGTGCCCTGTTGGTCGCCGCCGGAGCGGTGAAGCAGGAGTACGTCGACTCGATGTTCGAGCGCGAGAACTCGGTCTCGACCTACATGGGCAACTTCCTGGCGATCCCGCACGGCACCAACGATGCGAAGGAGTCGATCGTGCGATCGGCCCTCTCGCTCGTGCGGTACGCCGAGCCGATCGACTGGGACGGCCAGCCCGTCAAGTTCGCGGTCGGCATCGCCGGCCTGAACAACGAACACCTGGAGATCCTCTCCAAGATCGCCATCGTCTTCTCCGATGAGGACGAAGTACAGAAACTGATCGACGCAGGTTCGCAGGACGAGATCTTCGCCCTGCTCGAGGAGGTAAACGCAGAATGAAAGCCATTCACTTCGGCGCGGGCAACATCGGCCGCGGCTTCGTAGGTCTCCTGCTTCACGAGGCCGGTTATGAGGTTGTCTTCGCCGATGTGAATGCTCCTCTCATCGAGGCGCTGCAGCAGGCGCCCTCGTACACAGTGCACGAGGCGGGACAGACGCCCACCGACAAGGTGGTCGACAACTTCCGCGCTATCAACAGCAGCAGCCACGAGGCCGATCTCATCAACGAGATCGCCACGGCCGACGCGGTCACCACCGCCGTCGGTCCGACCGTGCTGCGGTTCGTGGCCCCGGTCATCGCGGCGGGCCTGGCCCGCCGCGAGGCCGGGCTGGCCCCGCTGGCCGTGATGGCCTGCGAAAACGCGATCAACGCCACCGATGTGCTCGCCGAGCAGGTCTGGGCGAACGTGCCCGAGGCCGACCGGGCAGCACTGGCGACCAAGGTGGCTTTCGCCAACACGGCCGTGGACCGCATCGTTCCCGGACAATCCGCGGATGCCGGCATCGACGTCACCGTGGAGGCCTTCTATGAGTGGGTCATCGAGAGCCCAGCGTTCGGGGGCACCCCGCCGGTGATCCCCGGCGCCACGTTCGTGGAGGACCTCGCGCCCTACATCGAGCGGAAGCTCTTCACTGTGAACACCGGGCACGCCACCGTGGCCTACCTCGGCACCCAGGCCGGCGTCTCCAAGCTCTCCGACGCCCTTCTGGTGCCGTCGGTCGCCGACGGTGCCCGCCGCGTGCTCGAAGAGACCAGCGCCCTGCTGGTGGCCAAGCACGGCCTCGACGAGGAAACCCAGCGCGCCTACCGGGAGAAGATTCTCGGCCGGTTCGCTAACCCGTCGCTGCCCGACACCGTCGAGCGGGTCGGCCGTCAGCCGCTCCGCAAGCTCAGCCGGCACGAACGGTTCATCGGCCCGGCCGCCGAGATCGCCGAGCGGGGCACCCGACCGGTGGCCCTGCTCGAAGCCATCGCCGCCGCCTTGCGCTTCGACGTGGCCGACGACGAGCAGAGCGTCGAGTTGAAGCGGATGCTCGCCAGCGACTCCGCCGAGACCATCGTCGCCGAGGTCTGCGGGCTCGAGCCCACGCATCCGCTCTACGCCGATGTGCTCGAGGTCGTGCGGGGCGCCGTCACCGCATCCTGAACCCGTTGTCCCTCGGCCCGAACCGGGCCGAGGGATTATAGGGATGAATTGCCAAAAGGCAATCACATAGCATAGGATAAATCCTTGGTGTCTAGCACCGCCTTTATGGGCGTGTCTGGCTGCCACAATCCACGCAAGACCAGCAACCAATACTTTAGCGATAGTGAGTTATGGCCAAAAAAGACGGTGTCATCGAGATCGAGGGCGCAGTAGTCGAAGCTCTTCCCAATGCGATGTTTCGCGTTGAGTTGACCAACGGCCACAAAGTTCTTGCCCACATTTCGGGCAAGATGCGTCAGCACTACATCCGCATCCTCCCCGAGGACCGCGTGATCGTGGAACTGAGCCCTTACGACCTGACCCGCGGTCGGATCGTATACCGCTACAAGTAACCGTTGCTGTAAGTAACGGCCCGCGGCATCCCGTGGGTACGAAGACAGCGATAACAAGGACACACCCATGAAGGTCAAGCCCAGCGTCAAGAAGATCTGTGACAAGTGCAAGGTCATCCGCCGTAACGGCAACGTGATGGTCATCTGCGAGAACCCGCGTCACAAGCAGCGTCAGGGCTAAGTCTCACCAAGTCCGACCAGCGATGGTCGTCTCGAGACCAGCACGACACAACTCAATACATAGCAGTGCCGGGAACCCTCACGGGTGACACCATCGGTTGGAGGCCGATGCACAGGTGCTGCTACAGACCTCCACTCATCCCACAGGAGAAGCCACAATGGCACGTCTAGCCGGCGTAGACATTCCGCGCGATAAGCGCGTGGAAGTTGCACTTACTTACATTTTCGGTGTTGGCCGTACGAGGGCACTCAAGACCCTCGCCGACGTCGAGATCGATGGAAACATTCGCGTCAAGGACCTGACCGACGACCAGCTCGTCCAGCTCCGCGACTACATCGAAGGAACCTTCAAGATCGAGGGTGACCTTCGCCGTGAGATCGCCGCTGACATCCGCCGCAAGGTCGAGATCGGTAGCTACGAAGGTATTCGTCACCGCAAGGGCCTGCCCGTTCGCGGCCAGCGCACCAAGACCAACGCTCGCACCCGCAAGGGCCCGAAGCGCACCGTAGCCGGCAAGAAGAAGGCGCGCTAGGCCTCGCCTAGCCCGTCACGCCTCTAGGATTCAGGAGAAATCATGGCAGCACCAAAGTCGGCCGTACGGAAGCCGCGTAAGAAAGAAAAGAAGAACATTGCTGTGGGCCAGGCCCACATCAAGTCCACGTTCAACAACACCATCGTCTCGATCACCGACACCACCGGTGCGGTCATCAGCTGGGCGTCCTCAGGTGGAGTCGGCTTCAAGGGTTCGCGCAAGTCGACCCCGTTCGCCGCTCAGCTGGCTGCAGAGTCTGCAGCTCGCCAGGCCCAGGAGCACGGCATGAAGAAGGTTGACGTCTTCGTCAAGGGACCGGGTTCAGGCCGCGAAACGGCTATCCGTTCGCTGCAGGCTGCCGGCCTCGAAGTTGGTTCGATCAACGACGTGACGCCCCAGGCCCACAACGGTTGCCGTCCCCCGAAGCGCCGCCGCGTTTAATTCCTTTCAGTGACAGGCGTCTGGGCTTGTCTGGGTCGAAAGATCCGGGCAGGCTCACTCGCCGTTCACCGCGACAGGGCCGCTCACCGCGGGCCCGTCGAGACTCACAATTTCACAACTCGCCACTAAGTGTCATATAGCGGACACTTCGCCGAAAGGAATCAATAGTGCTTATCGCACAGCGCCCCACGCTCACCGAAGAGAACATCTCGGAGTTCCGGTCCCGGTTCGTCATTGAACCGCTGGAGCCCGGCTTCGGTTATACCCTCGGTAACTCGATGCGCCGCACCCTGCTTTCCTCGATTCCCGGCGCTGCTGTCACCAGCATCCGCATCGATGGAGTGCTTCACGAATTCAGCACCGTTCCCGGGGTCAAGGAAGATGTCACCGAGATCATCCTGAACATCAAGGGCCTCGTCATCTCGAGCGAGCACGACGAGCCGATCACCGCGTACCTGCGCAAGCAGGGCTCCGGCCAGGTCACGGCCGCCGACATCTCGGCTCCGGCCGGCGTCGAGGTTCACAACCCCGAGCTCGTCATCGCGACCCTGAACGACAAGGCCAAGTTCGAACTCGAACTGACCATCGAGCGTGGCCGTGGCTACGTGTCGGCCACCCAGAACCGCAACGAGTACTCCGAGGCCGGCCAGATTCCGGTCGACTCGATCTACTCGCCGGTTCTCAAGGTGACCTACCGTGTCGAGGCAACTCGTGCCGGTGAGCGCACTGACTTCGATCGCCTCGTCGTTGACGTGGAGACCAAGTCGGCTATCTCGCCCCGCGACGCCATCGCATCCGCCGGTCGCACGCTGACCGAGCTGTTCGGTCTGGCCCGCGAGCTGAACACCGCCGCTGAGGGCATTGAGATCGGCCCCGCGCCGGTCGACGCCGTCCTCTCCACCGAGCTGTCCGTGCCGATCGAAGACCTCGATCTGTCCGTGCGCTCGTACAACTGCCTCAAGCGCGAAGGCATCAACAACGTCAGCGAACTGGTCGCCCTCTCGGAGACCCAGCTGATGAACATCCGCAACTTCGGTCAGAAGTCGGTGGATGAGGTCAAGGACAAGCTCGTAGAGCTCGGCCTGTCGCTGAAGGATTCTGTGCCCGGCTTTGACGGTGCGCACTTCTACAGCGGTTACGACGAAGAAACCATCTAAGGCCCGTCGTTCTCGACTGCCTTTCGACTTTGATACTGGAGATTACCGATAATGCCTAAGCCCACTAAGGGAGCCCGTCTCGGTGGCGGACCGGCGCACGAGCGCCTCATGCTCGCCAACCTGGCCGCCAGCCTGTTCACCCACAAGTCCATCAAGACGACCGAGACGCGCGCCAAGCGCCTGCGTCCGGTTGCCGAGCGCCTGGTGACTTTCGCCAAGCGTGGCGACCTGCACGCTCGTCGTCGCGTTCTCGCGACGATCGGCGACAAGACCGTCGTGCACGAGCTCTTCACCGAGATCGCGCCCCAGGTTGCGCTCCGCGATGGCGGCTACACCCGCATCACGAAGCTCGGCTTCCGCAAGGGCGACAACGCCTCCATGGTGCAGATGGAGCTCGTTCTCGAGCCCGTCACGCCCAAGGTGAAGTCGAACAAGGCCTCCGCGAAGGCGTCCGCGCCGGTCGCCGAGGAGACCCCGGCCGAAGCTGAGACCGTCGAGGCCGAGGTCGCTCCGACCGAAGCCGTCGAGGCCGACGCTGCCGAGGCATCCGCTGAGGAAGCCAAGTAACACCAGCTTCACCCGCTACACCTGAAAGGGCCCGACTCCGGTCGGGCCCTTTTTTGTGTGCGGCCGGTTACGGCAGTGTCGACGATGTGCAGTGCGGAAGTGCTCTGGTGGAGGTACGCGGGTCAGGCGCCGCTCTGCGCGTGGCGCGCCACCCGCAGAGCGGCGCCGCGCCCGCGCACCCGACGTGACCGGGCCATCCGCGGCGCTTCGGCTGCGTGACCCGCGGGCCGCGGTCACCGATCAGCGGATGCGGAACGGTGCCAGGGTGTCGGCCCCCGGTGCCGCGCTCGGCAGGCCGTGGGCGAGCCGGTTGAGGGCCGCCAGCACCGAATCGGCGTAGATCGCTCCGCCGGTGGGGCCGGGGTGGATGCCGTCGTCGGCGAGCACGTCAACGTGCGGGGCGATCGCGCCGCTCCAGTCGGCCAGCACCACCTGGCTGCGACGCGCCGAGAATTCCGCCAGCTGGGCGTTGACGCCAGCCGTCCAGTCCCGGTCGGCGAACGCGTTCACCACAATCAGCTCGCGGGAGGGACCGATCACCCGCATGATGGCGGCGAGGTCGGCCGGCTCGACGGGGCCGTTGGTGCCGAGCCCCACCAGAACCACGGGGCGCAGGGTTCCCGCGGCGCGTTGCGCGGCGAGGATCTCCGGGGCGGCGTCCATTCCGCGGGACACGGCCGCGTCGATCGTGATGCCGGGGAACTCCGCCTGCAGCTCGGCCGCAGAGGCGAGCATCACGGAGTCGCCGACGGCGGTGATGGTTGCCCCCGTGCTGGCCTCAGCGGCCACACCAGCGGCCCGGGCGGCGGCATCCTTGTCGGCCTGCGCCGCCGCGACCTTCGCGGCCTGGGCGAGGGCCTGTTGGCCGCGCAGCATCTCGGCCTGCGCCGTCGTGATGCTCGGCGCCGTGACCACGGATGCGACGGTGCCCGCCACCAGCACCAGCACGGTGGCCGCCGCCACCGTCAGCAGCGCGACGGGGCGGTGCCGGCGCAGCGAGGTGCGCGCGGCCGCCCGCTCGGTGACGCGCAGGCGCAGCCGGCCGGCCGCGCCGCCGAGGCCCAGCCGCCGGATCGGCATCTCGAGCCACCGATGAGAGGCAGCAGCGAAGGCCAGCGCCAGCCCGAGGGTGAGCAGCCCGGTGGCGACGGTGCTCGCCGCACCGCGCCCGAACGGGGCCAGGAGCTGCACGAGCACCAGCAGCGGCCAGTGCCAGAGGTAGAGGCCATAGGAGCGTTCACCGAGGTAGCGGAGGGGCCCGGTGTCGAGCATCCGCCCGAACCGGCCCGCGGCCACGCCGGCCCAGATGGCCACGGCGGAGAGCAGGCTCACCAGCAGCAGAGCGCCCCGGTAGGTGACCGGGGCGTCGTCGGGCAGCCAGATCGCCGCCGCCAGCAGGCCGGCCAGCGCGCCGGCACCCCACCATGGCCGGCCGGCCGCGAGGGCGAGACGAAGCGCTGACGGCGCCGCGCCCGCACCGGCCGTCGGCGCGAGCGGACGCAGCAGCAGGGCCAGTCCGGCGCCGATCAGCAGGCCGAAACTGTGCGTGTCCGAGCCGTAGTACACCCTGGTGGGATCGCCGCCCGGCTGGAAACCGATGCCCATCCACGTGGCCGAGGCGAGCGCCAGAACCGCGACGAGAGCGAGGCGCAGGCCCTGGCGGCGGATGCGCAACAGGAGCAACAGCAGCAGCGGCCAGAGCAGGTAGAACTGTTCCTCCACCGCCAGCGACCAGAGGTTGCGGAACAGTTCCGGTTGGCCGGACCCGAAATAGCTGGAGTCGGCGGCGGTGGACACCCAGTTGTAGCTGAAGGTCGCGACCCCCAACAGCCTCCAGCCCAGGCCCACGAGGACGTCCCCGCCGAGCAGCCACGCGCTCGAGCAGGCCACCAGCACCAGCGGCAACAGTGCGGGCAGGAGCCGACGGGCGCGGTGCAGCCAGAACCGCCGCGGCGAGAACCGGCCGGTGCCTTCGTGCTCGGCCACGATCAGGCCCGTGATGAGGAAGCCGCTGATCACGAAGAAGATGTCGACGCCGATGAATCCGCCCTGCAGCACCGGGGGGAACAGGTGGTAGACGACAACCAGGGTGACGGCGATGCCCCGCAGGCCGTCGAGGCCGCTGAGCCTGCGCGGCCTCGGCACCTGTGCATCGCCCGGCAGGCCCGGCACACCGGGGCCGCTGACGGAGACAGCTGTGGCGGGGGAGTGGGGGTCGGTCAGTGGGGAGCTGGTCATAACGGTGCGGCCGGACGACGGCCCGTCCAACGATAACCCGGCCCGGCCTCTACACTGACCTCTGTGAGTTTCCCCGAGCCCGTCGACGGCGCCCTTCCGCTGGTGCCCTCCGAGCTCAACCCGGATGGCGCCCTGGCGGAGCCGAGCGATTCGATGCCGCCAGCCGGCTCCAGCCGCATCCGCATCGATGTGGCCTACGACGGCACCGACTTCTTCGGCTGGGCCGTGCAGCCCGGCTACCGCACCGTGCAGGGCCAGATCGAGGAGGGCCTGGGCGCCATCCTCAAGCGCCACCAGCCCACCCCCACCCTCGTGGTCGCCGGGCGCACCGACTCCGGCGTGCACGCCCTGGGCCAGGTGGCCCACTTCGACCTCAACCCCGATCAGGTGGACAGCCTCGTGCGGATCAAGCGCGGCAGGGGCACGCCCAAGCACCCGACCGACCTGGCCACGATGGTGCAGCGCCGCCTCGGCGGCATCCTCGTCACCCAGCCCGAAATCGTGCTGCGCCGCGCCACCCTGGCCCCGCCCGGGTTCGACGCCCGCTTCTCCGCCCTCTGGCGGCGCTACGAGTACCGCATCTCCGACACCGGCGCGCTGCGCGACCCGCTGCAGCGGCTGCGCACCACCTGGCACGGCTTCGCGCTCGACCTTGCCGCCATGCAGGAGGCCGCCGCGACCCTGATCGGCCTGCACGACTTCGCCACCTACTGCAAGCCGCGCCCCGGCGCCACCACCATCCGCACCCTGCAGTCCTTCGAATGGCGGCGCGACCCCGACGGGGTGCTCGTGGCGACCTTGCAGGCGGATGCGTTCTGCCACTCGATGGTGCGCGCCCTGGTGGGCGCCTGCGTGTCGGTGGGGGAGGGCAAGCTGGTGGGCACCCGACTGGTGGACCTGCGGATCGAACGGGCCCGCACCAGCGAGTTCAAGGTGATGCAGGCGCACGGCCTCACTCTCATGGAGGTGGGCTACCCCGAAGACGCGGGGATGGCCATCCGTGCGGCGCAGACCCGCGCCCGCCGGGAGCTGCCCGACGACGACGAGTGAATTCGCGCGGATCTGCCCGGTGGAGTTGTGCGTGATTGCCCGGTGAACTAGTGTTGCTCCTTGGTGTCTTAGGCGTTGCAGCCAGGCACACGAACGTGAGCCCTCCATCGATCGTGTTCTCTTCGAGAACACACCCGGAGCGGGATTCACGAACACCTCCGTTCGAAAACAAGAAAGCAGCACAACAGTGACGCGCACCTACACTCCCAAGGCAAGCGAACTCCAGCACGACTGGGTCGTTATCGATGCCACCGACATCATTCTGGGTCGGCTCGCCAGCCACGCCGCGATTCTTCTTCGCGGCAAGCACAAGGCGACCTTCTCCCCCCACATGGATGGTGGCGACTTCGTCATCATCATCAACGCCGAGAAGATTGCCCTGACCGGCAAGAAGCTCGACCTCAAGATGGCTTACCGCCACTCCGGTTACCCGGGCGGCCTCACGGCCACGAACTACTCGGAGATGCTCGAGAAGCACCCCACCCGTGCGGTAGAAAAGGCGATTCGCGGCATGCTGCCGAAGAACTCGCTCGGCCGTGCTCAGCTGCTGAAGCTCAAGGTCTACGCAGGCCCCGAGCACCCGCACTCTGCACAGCAGCCCAAGCCGTACACCTTCAGCCAGGTCGCTCAGTAGCGTCGGCCCCAGACTTCTCGATATCTAAGAAAAAGGATTCACACCATCGTGGCGAAGATCGCAGACCAGATTGACGCAACTCCCGAGAGCTACTCCACCGAGACTCCCGCTGAAGTTGCAACCAAGGCGCCCCGCGCCGTCCTCAACGTTCCCGGCGCAGCCGTGGGCCGTCGCAAGCAGGCCATCGCCCGCGTGCGCATCGTTCCCGGCGCCGGCAAGATCGTCGTCAACGGGCGCGAGCTCGACGACTACTTCCCGAACAAGCTGCACCAGCAGCTGATTAACGACCCGTTCAAGGTCCTCGACCTGCTCGGCAGCTACGACGTCATCGCCCGCATCACCGGTGGTGGCCCGTCCGGCCAGGCCGGCGCGCTGCGCCTCGGCATCGCCCGCTCGCTGAACCAGATCGACGAAGAGAACAACCGCGCCATCCTCAAGAAGGCCGGCTTCCTCAACCGTGACGCTCGCGTCAAGGAGCGCAAGAAGGCCGGACTCAAGAAGGCCCGTAAGGCGCCGCAGTTCTCGAAGCGCTAACCCGTTAGTCGAGTACACACTCATATGGCTCGACTTTTCGGCACGGACGGCGTCCGGGGCCTGGCTAACCGTGATCTCACGGCTGGCCTGGCCCTGGGCCTCGCCCAGGCAAGCGCCGTAGTCCTCACGCAAGGCCGCCGCGCGGAAGAACGACGTGCCCAGGGCCGTCGCCCCGTCGCCGTGGTCGCCCGCGATCCCCGCATCTCCGGGGAATTCATCACCTCCGCCGTAGCAGCTGGCCTGGCCAGTTCCGGCGTCGACGTGTTGGATGCCGGCGTGATCCCCACGCCAGCGGCCGCGTTCCTCATCGCCGACATCGGCGCAGATTTCGGCGTGATGATCTCCGCCTCGCACAACCCGGCCCCAGACAACGGCATCAAGTTCTTCGCCTTCGGCGGCACCAAGCTGCCCGACACGGTCGAAGACCGCATCGAAGCCGTTCTGGCCGGCAACAAGCTCCTCACCCCGATCGGCGGCGACGTCGGACGCATCCGTCGGTTCGCCGACGCCGAGGACCGCTACGTCGTGCACCTGCTCGGCACCCTGCCGCACCGCCTCGACGGCATCCACGTGGTGCTGGACTGCGCGCACGGCGCGGCAGCCGGGGTGTCCCCGCAGGTGTTCACGGATGCCGGTGCCCGGGTCACCGTGATCGGTGCAGACCCCGACGGCCTCAACATCAACGACGGTGTGGGCTCGACCCACCTCGACAACCTGGCCCGCGCGGTGCTCGAACACGGCGCAGACGTGGGTATCGCCCACGACGGCGACGCCGACCGCTGCCTGGCCGTGGACCGCGACGGCAACATCGTCGACGGCGACCAGATCATGGCGATCCTGGCCGTGTCGATGGCCGAACGCGGCGTGCTCAAGGACCGCACCCTCGTGGCGACGGTGATGAGCAACCTGGGCCTGAAGAAGGCCATGGCCGCCAACGACATCAAGATGATCGAGTCGAAGGTGGGCGACCGCTACGTGCTCGAGGAACTCGACGCGCACGGGCTGTCGCTCGGCGGTGAGCAGAGCGGGCACGTCATCATGACCAAGTTCGCCACCACCGGAGACGGCATCCTCACGGGGTTGCACATCGTGGCCGAGATGGCCCGCACCGGCAAGACCCTGGCCGAGCTGGCCAGCGTGATGACCGTGTTCCCGCAGATCCTGGTGAACGTTCGCGGCGTCGACCACCACGCCCTCGCCGATGACGACGTCATCGCCGCGGCCGTGCGCGACGCCGAAGCCGAGCTGGGTGACACCGGCCGGGTGCTGCTGCGTCCCTCCGGCACCGAGCCGATGGTGCGGGTCATGGTGGAAGCCGCCGACCAGCCCACCGCCGACCGGCTGGCGCACGCCCTGGCCGAGGTCGTGCGGTCCCGTCTGGCCCTTCCGGTCGCCTGAGCACCCCCGCCCTTCCGACTGTTCCCCGTGCGGACAACTGCACCCGGCGCACCGGGTGCATGTGTCCGATATGGCACCAGTTGCATGCACGAAAGCGGGCGGCCAGGAGAACCTGACCGCCCGCATCCGTCGTCCGGCCCGACGACGTCGTGGGTTACGGCGTGGGCATGCCGCCGTTCACGTTCAGCGTCTCGCCGATGACGTAGCTGGACTCGCCCGAGGCCAGGAAGACGTACGCCGGGGCCAGCTCGGCCGGCTGGCCGGGGCGACCCAGCGGGGTCTGCTCACCGAACTCGGGCAGTTCCTCGGTGGGCTGGCCGCCCGCGGTCTGCAGCGGCGTCCAGATCGGCCCGGGTGCCACGGCGTTGACCCGGATGCCCTTGGGCGCCAGCTGCTGACCGAGCGCCTTGGTGAACGCGTTGATGGTGGCCTTGGTCGACGCGTAGTCCACCAGGTTCTCCGACGGCGTATAGGCCTGGATGGACGTGGTGTTGATAATGCTCGAACCCGGCTTGAGGTGCGGCAGCGCTGCCTTGGTGAGCCAGAACATCGCGTAGACGTTGGTCTTGAACGTCTCGTCGAACTGCTCGTCGGTGAGCTCGAGGAGGTCTTCCACGTGCTGCTGTTTGCCGGCGTTGTTCACCAGGATGTCGAGGCCACCGAGGCCGTCCACCGCGGCGGAGACCACCTGCCGGCAGAAGGCGGAGTCCGTGAGATCACCGGGCAGGGCCACGGCGGTGCGTCCGGCCTCCTCGATGAGGGCGACGATCTTCTGCGCGTCCTCTTCTTCTTCAGGAAGGTAAGAGATGGCGACATCCGCTCCCTCGCGGGCGAACGCGATCGCGACCGCGGCGCCGATACCTGAATCGCCGCCGGTGACGAGGGCCTTACGGCCGGTCAGGCGCTCCGAACCTCGGTATGACTTCTCGCCGCGGTCGGCAGTGTTGTCCAACTCCGCATCGAGGCCCGGACCATCCTGGGACTGGGCGGTGGTGCCGATATCTGCGTATTTCTTGGACGGGTCTTGGAAGGTGTACTGGTCGAAGGACAAGGCGTTCCCTTTCGTCGTAAGTGCCGCTGCGGGGTGCGCGAACACAACCGAACCAGCCTAGAAGCCGCCGTCTGACCGCTCTCTGAGTAAATTCTTACGAAATCATTGCAAGGTCCGGGGTGCTATTCGGTGAAGTCGGCCGCGGCCAGAACATAGCGGACATGACGCCGGAGCGCCGAGCCGGGGGAGAGCCGCGGGTGGTCGAACTCGTCGGCGAGCTGCATGCCGAGTCGTTCCATCACCTTGCGAGAGCGGATGTTCACGACCGCGGTGATCGAGTTCACCTCGGCCAGCATCAACTCGGTGAACGCGAAGCGCAGGGCGGCTGTGGCGGCCTCGGTTGCCAGGCCCTGCCCCCAGGCCGATGGCGCCAGCCGCCAGCCCACCTCGACCCCGCCGGAACCCGGGATGCCCTCCGGCATCGGAGCGAGCCCGGTGAAACCGATGAACGCGCCGGTGTCCAGGCGCTCCAGCGCCCACAACCCGTGGCCGTGCACGTCGAAGAGGGCGTCGGCGCGGACCGCGAGCCTGTCGCTCTGCTCCCGGTCCAGGGGAGCTGGGAAGAATCGCATCACCTCGGCATCCGCCGTGAGCTGCGCGAACGGCTCCAGGTCGTCATCCCGCCACCGCCGCAGCAGGAGCCGGTCGGTGCGCACCTCGAAGTCCATCCGTCCACGGTACCGGCCGCGAGATCCGGGTGGGCGCGCGCCCAACTGTTGCCGGTGCGGACATCTGCACCCGGCGTGCCGGGACCATTTGTCCGCACGGGCAACAGTTGCGCAATTCGGGCGCGATTGGGCGTGGCGGAGCGCGAGCAGCCGCGGGTCAGACCTTGCGGAGCAGCACCTTGTCGACGGTGTGATCGGAGTCCTTGCGCAGTACCAGGGTGGCCCTGGAGCGGGTGGGCCGGATGTTCTGCAGCAGGTTGGGCTCGTTGATGGTGCCCCAGATGGTGCGGGCGCGGGCCCTGGCTTCGTCCTCGCTGAGCGAGGCGAACCTGTGGAAGAACGACTTCGGGTTGGTGAAGGCGCCGCGCTGCAGCCGCAGGAAGCGCTCCTCGTACCACCGGGAGATGTCCGCGGTGCGGGCATCCACATAGATGGTGAAGTCGAACAGGTCGCTCACCGCGAGCCCGTGGCCGGGAGCGGGCGGTTGCAGCACGTTGAGGCCCTCGACGATGAGGATGTCGGGCTGGCGCACGACCACCTGCGCGTCGGGAACGATGTCGTAGTTCAGGTGCGAGTAGAACGGGGCGCGCACCTCGGCGGCACCGCTCTTGATGGCGCTGACAAACCGCAGCAGCGCGCGCCGGTCGTAGGACTCCGGAAATCCCTTGCGCTCCATCAGCCCACGGCGGGCAAGTTCGGCATTCGGGAAGAGGAATCCGTCAGTCGTGACCAGCTCCACCCGCGGGGTGTCTTCCCACCGGGCCAGCAGCTCGCGCAGCAGCCGGGCGATGGTGGACTTGCCGACGGCCACCGACCCCGCCACGCCGATGACGAACGGTGTGCGCTGGGCCCGCTCGCCTAGGAAGTCGCTGGTGTCACGGTGCAACCTGCGGGCGCCCGCGGCGTACAGATTGAGCAGTCGACTCAGCGGCAGGTAGACATCCGACACCTCGTTGATGTCGAGCGGCTCGCCCAAGCCGCGCAGCTGCACCACCTCGGTTTCGCGCAGAGGCAACGGCGTCGAGGGCGCGAGGGAGGCCCACACAGCACGATCGAGCTCCACGAAGGGGGTGCTGTGACCGTTATTACCTGGGCTCACCACCGGCTCGGACATCGAGACCAAGCATAGTGCGACTAAAATCAGGGCCATGTGCGGAATTGTGGGATATGTAGGAGACAACAAGAGCGTCGAAGTCCTCATGGGCGGGTTGCGCAGACTCGAGTACCGGGGCTATGACTCCGCGGGTATCGCGGTGATCGACGACGACGGGAAGCTCAACACGGCCAAACGCGCCGGCAAGCTTGCCGTACTCGCGGCGGCGCTCGAAGAGCACCCCATCAACAAGGGGCGGACGGGCATCGGGCACACCCGGTGGGCGACGCATGGCGGACCGACCGACCAGAATGCGCATCCGCACCTGGGCGATGACGGCAAGCTCGCCCTCATTCACAACGGCATCATCGAGAACTTCTCGCCGTTGAAAGACGAACTCCTCGCTGAGGGTTACGTCTTCGAGAGCGAAACCGACACCGAGGTGGCCGCCGTGCTGCTCGGTCGCGAGTACCAGCGTCTGGGCGACCTCGGTGAGGCATTCCGCACCGTCGTGGCCCGTCTGGACGGCGCCTTCACCCTCCTCGCGGTTCACCAGGACCAGCCCGGCGTGGTTGTCGGCGCCCGCCGCAACTCGCCGCTCGTGATCGGCCTGGGCGAGGGTGAGAACTTCCTCGGTTCCGACGTCGCCGCGTTCGTGGAGTACACCCGTCGCGCCGTCGCGATCGGCCAGGACCAGATCGTGACCATCACCCCCGACCTCGTCACCGTCACCGACTTCTTCGGCAACCCCGTCGAGGTCGAAGAGTTCGACATCGCCTGGGATGCCTCCGCCAGCGAAAAGGGCGGCTGGTCCAGCTTCATGGCCAAGGAGATCTCCGAGCAGCCCGACGCCGTGACCAACACCCTGCGCGGCCGCATCGTCGACGGCCAGGCCGTTGTGGGCGAGCTGGTGGAGTTCGGCGACGACGTGCTCGCCAGCATCCGCCGCATCGTGATCGTCGCCTGCGGTACCGCCGCCTACGCGGGACAGACCGCGAAGTACGCCATCGAGAAGTGGGCGAAAGTGCCCGTCGACGTCGAACTCAGCCACGAGTTCCGTTACCGCGACCCGGTGCTCGACGAGCACACCCTGGTCATTTCGATCAGCCAGTCCGGCGAGACCATGGACACGCTGATGGCCGTGAAGTACGCCCGCGAAGCCGGCGCCAAGGCCATCTCGATCTGCAACACCCAAGGTGCCACTATTCCTCGCGAGTCCGACGCCGTGATCTACACGCACGCGGGCCCCGAGGTGGCTGTCGCCTCGACGAAGGGCTTCACCGGCCAGATCGCCGCGCTCTACCTGTTCGCACTGCACCTGGCGCGGGTGCGCAACACCATGCCGCTGGAGGAACTGGCCGAACAGGTCGTCGAGCTGCAGGCCATTCCCGAGAAGATCGCCACCACCCTGCTGCAGGGCGACGCCGTGCGCCAGCTCGCTGTGTGGATGACCGATTCCCGCGCGGTGCTCTTCCTGGGCCGCCACGTCGGCTTCCCGATCGCCCTCGAGGGTGCGCTCAAGCTCAAGGAGCTCGCCTACATCCACGCTGAGGGCTTCGCGGCCGGCGAGCTCAAGCACGGTCCGATCGCGCTCATCGAGCCGGGCCAGCCCGTCTTCGTGGTCGTTCCGAGCCCCCGCGGCTCCGCGCACCTGCACCCGAAGGTGGTATCCAACATCCAGGAGATCCGCGCCCGCGGTGCCCGCATCATCGCGATCGCCGAGCAGGGTGACGCGGCGGTTCTGCCGTTCGCCGACACCGTGTTCCACATTCCGCTCGCGGCGCCGCTGTTCGAACCGCTGCTCGCAGTCGTGCCGTTGCAGCTGTTCGCCATCGAACTGGCCACGGCCAAGGGTCTGGACGTGGACCAGCCGCGCAACCTGGCCAAGTCGGTCACGGTCGAGTAGGCCGGTCGCACAGACCAGTCGAAACAGGCCACGGATGCCCAGGACTCGTCACGTCATCGCCTCGCGATGCCGCACGGGCCCTGGGCATTTCGCACGAACCGGCAGACGGGGATTGGGCACAGCATGATCAAGGGCATCGGTGTCGACATTGTCGACCTGGCACGCTTCGACCGGCAGGTCGCCCGCACGCCCGGGCTGATCCCGCGGTTGTTCGCGCCCGCCGAGCGCGCCCTGCCGCCGCACTCCCTGGCCGCCCGATTCGCCGCCAAGGAAGCCCTGATCAAGGCGCTCGGCGACAGCGTTGGCGCGAGTTGGCAGGAGATGGAAGTGATTTCGGACAGCCACGGCAACCCGTCGTTCGCGCTCACCGGGGTGATCCTGGCCGCCCTGTCGGCCCGCGGCATCACGAGCGCGCACCTGAGCCTCACCCACGATGCCGGGGTTGCCTGCGCGTTCGTGGTTCTGGAGGGAGACTCATGACCGACTTCCGTGAGGCCGTCATCGACCTCGGCGCGGTGCAGGCCAATGTGGCGCACCTGCGCAACCTGATCGGCACCCGGCACACCATGGCCGTGGTCAAGGCCAACGGCTACGGCCACGGCGCTGTGCAAGTGGCCCGCGCCGCCCTCGCCGGCGGTGCCGACTGGCTCGGCGTGGCCGACATCGACGAGGCCCTCGCCCTGCGTGCCGCCGGCATCGACGCCCCGCTGCTCGCCTGGCTGCACGGTCCCGACGCCGACTTCGCCGCGGCCATCAGTGCAGACATCGACCTCGGCCTGTCCTCCGAGACGCAGGTGCGCCGGGCCGCGGATGCCGCCACCGCCGTGGGCCGCACCGCCTCCGTGCAGATCAAACTCGAGACCGGCCTCAACCGCAACGGAGTCGACGAATCCGACTGGGCCACCGTGCTGGGCCTGTCAGCCGCGTTCGAGCGGGTCGGCCGGCTCCGGGTGCGGGGTGTGTTCAGCCACCTGGCCAATACCTCTCCAGAGGACGACCTCGCCGCGATCGCCAGCTTCGATCGGGGCCTGGCAGCCGCGACCGCCGCCGGGCTCACCGTCGACCTCGCCCACTTGGCGTCCACCGCAGCTGCCCTACGCCTGCCCGCGGCCCGGTACTCCATGGTGCGGCTGGGCATCGGCATCTATGGGCAGTCCCCGTTCGCCGACGAGGATGCTGCCGCGCTGGGCCTCAGCGCCGTCATGACCCTGCGCGCCCGGGTCGCCGCCGTGCGCCGGGTTGCCGCCGGTGCCGGCGTCTCCTACGACTACCTGTGGCGTGCCGCCGACGACACCACCCTGGCCCTGGTGCCGCTGGGCTACGCCGACGGCGTGCCCAGGCAGGCGATGAACGCCGCCAGGGTGGCCATCAACGGCACCCAGTACCCGGTGGTGGGCCGGGTCGCCATGGACCAGTTCCTCGTCGACGTGGGCACAGCCCCCGTGGCTGTCGGCGACGTGGTGGTGCTGTTCGGCGACGCCGCGGCCGGGGTGCCCACCGCGGCCGAATGGGGTGCGGCGGCCGGCACCATCAACTACGACATCATCACGCGGGTGGGCGCCAGGGTGCCCAGGCGCTACCTCGCGGCCGACGCCGCGGAGCAGTAGAGCGATGCGCCGGATCATCGCCGACCCCGAGGCCATGCACACCTTCGGCCAGGAACTGGCCGGGTTGCTGCGCGCCGGCGACCTGATGGTGCTCACCGGGCCGCTCGGTGCGGGCAAGACCACCCTCACCCGCGGCCTCGGCGAGGCCCTGCAGGTGCGCGGCCAGGTCACCAGCCCCACCTTCGTGCTCGCCCGCACGCATCCGAGCACCGCCGGCGGGCCGCCGCTGGTGCACGTGGATGCCTACAGGCTGAGCAGCGCGATGGAACTCGACGACCTCGACATCGACTTCGCCCGGTCGATCGTGGTGGTGGAGTGGGGCCGCGGCCTGCTCGACGGGATCACCGAATCGTGGCTGGACGTGGAAATCGAGCGGCCCGTCGGCGCCTCCGAGGCCCGGCCAGGCACCGAGGCGGATGCCGATGACGCCGTCGCCCTGGACCTCGCCGAACCGCGCACCGTCACGGTGACCGGCTACGGGCCGCGCTGGCAGGATGGTCTGGGCCTCGCGGACGACGGCCTCCGCCCCGGCCCGGATAGCCCGGTCTCGGCATGACCGGCTCCGCCCCGACGGGCTCCCGGCCGACCGGCGCCTGGTACTGGATCGCCCTCGTCTTCACCGGCCTGCTCGGCGGCCTGCTCTCCGGCGTGTTCGGCGTCGGCGGCGGCATCGTCATGGTTCCCCTGCTCATCTCGCTGGCCCGGATGGACCAGCGCCGGGCCGCCACGACCTCGCTCGCCGCCATCGTGCCCACCTCCATCGTCGGGTCGCTCACCTACCTCGCCAACGGTCATATCGACCTCGTCGCCGGCGCGATCATCGCGGCCGGCGCCGTGGTCGGCTCGGTGATCGGCACCAACCTGCTGCGCCGCATCCCCCTGTTCTGGCTGCGCTGGCTGTTCATCGCGCTGCTGGTCGTGGTGGCCGTGCGCATGGTGCTGGTGGAGCCCGAACGCGGCGCCACCCTCGAGCTGAACTGGATCGTGGTGCTCGGCTACCTCGCCCTGGGGCTGGCGATGGGCGTGGCGTCCGGCCTCTTCGGCATCGGCGGGGGAGTGATCGCGGTGCCCGCCCTCGTGGCGGTGTTCGGTGTGAGCGACCTCATCGCCAAGGGCACCTCGCTGCTGGTCCTGGTGCCCACGAGCATCGTCGGCACGGCCGCGAACGCCCGCGCCCGGCTCGTCGACCTGCCGGCCGGCCTCGTCGTGGGAGTGGCCGCCACGATCGCCGCCGTGCCCGGGGTGGCCCTGGCCCTGCTGATCCCGCCGCGGTTGTCGAGCATCCTCTTCGCCGTGCTGCTGCTCCTGGCCGCCACCCAGCTCACCATCCGGGCCCTGCGCACCCCGCGCCCCTGACGCCTGGCGCCCGCCGGCGCGAGCCAACTGTTGCCCGTATGGACAATTGCGCCCGGTGTGCCGGCACCAATTGTCCGCTTCGGCACCAGTTGCGGGTAGCACTGGCCAGCGTCGGCCAGCCCGGCCAGCCCGGCGCAACGCGGGCACCGGACCCCGGCGGCGGCGGATGCCCGGGCCTGGGCCGAATAGGCTGGACAGGTGCTCCTCGCCATCGATACCTCCGCCGGCACCAGCGTCGCCGTCGTCGACCTGACCCAGGGCGTGATCGCTGAACGCGGCGTCGCCGACACCATGCGGCACGCCGAGGTGGTCGGCCGCCTCATCCAGGAGTGCCTCACCGAGGCCGGCATCCAGGTCTCCGCGCTCTCCGGCGTCGTCGGCGGCATGGGTCCCGGCCCGTTCACCGGCCTCCGGGTCGGCATCGCCGCGGCCCGGGTCTTCGCGCTGGGCATCGACCGGCCCCTCGTGCCCGTGATCAGCCACGACGCCATCGCCTACGGTCACTACCGCACCGGCCACACCGGCCCCCTGCTCGTGGTCACCGACGCCCGCCGCCGCGAGGTCTACTGGTCGGCCTACAGCGGGGCGGATGCCGCCGGGCTGCCGGTGCGCATCGGCGCCCCGGCCCTGGCCAAGCCGGCCGAACTGCTCGAGGCCGACTTCGTGCACGCCGGCCTGCCCCGCCTGGATGCCGCGACCATCTCGGCCGGCGACCTGGGCATGGTCGCCGAGCTCGGCTTCGCGGCCGGACGCCCGAATGTGTCGGACGAGGCGCTCTACCTGCGCTCGCCCGACGTCACGGTGTCCACAACCGGCCCCAAGCGGGTGAGCTGATGACCTGGCAGCTGCGCCGCGCCACCGCCGCCGACGTCGACAAGATCATGGCCCTGGAAACCTCCATCTTCGAAAACGACGCCTGGTCGACCGAGATGATGACCCGGGACGTCACCGACCCCGGCTGCTACTACCTGGTCGCGTTCCCGCCGGATTCCCCGGAGCACATCGTCGGCTATGCAGGCCTGCAGGCCGCGCAACGCTCGCCGGAGAGCGACATCCAGACCATCGCCGTCGTGAAGGAAGCCCGCGGCCGTGGCCTGGGCCGGGTGCTCATGCTGAGCCTCCTCACCGAGGCCCGCAAACGCGGCGCCCGGGAGGCCTTCCTCGAGGTGCGCGCCGACAACCCCGGCGCCCAGCACCTCTACCGCTCGCTCGGCTTCGAAGACCTCGGCGTGCGCCGCGGTTACTACCAACCAGACAACGTGGATGCGATCGTGATGCGCCTGCCCATTCCGCCCGCCGAGATGCAGTTCACGGATGCCGCCGCCCCGATCGCCGCGCTCGCCCAACCCGCCGAACCCGCAGCGCCATCCGCCGCATCCGCCGAGCCGGCGCCCGCTGCCCCGGCCCGCCCGCTCAACCGCAGCAACCCGCTGGTGCTCGGCATCGAAACGTCCTGCGACGAGACCGGCATCGGCATCGTGCGCGGCACCACCCTGCTGTCCAACACCATCGCCTCGTCGATGGACGAACACGCCCGCTACGGCGGCGTCGTGCCCGAGGTGGCCGCGCGCGCCCACCTCGAGGAAATGGTTCCGGCCATCCGCGCTGCCGTCGCCGAAGCCGGTATCCGGCTGGACGAGATCGACGCCATCGCCGTCACCAGCGGCCCCGGCCTCGCCGGCGCGCTCATGGTGGGCGTCGGCGCGGCCAAATCCCTGGCGATCGCGCTGGACGTGCCGATCTACGCCGTCAACCACCTCGTCGGCCACGTCGGCGCCGACCTGCTGCGCGGCGAGGGGGTCACGACGGATGCTCCGCTGGAGTATCCGACCATCGCCCTGCTGGTCTCGGGCGGGCACACCTCGCTGCTGCTGGTGCGCGACCTCGTCTCCGACGTGGAACTGCTCGGCGAAACCATCGACGACGCCGCCGGCGAAGCGTTCGACAAGGTGGCCAGAGTGCTCGGCCTGCCCTACCCCGGCGGCCCGCAGATCGACAGGGTCGCCGCCACCGGCAGTCCCACCGCCATCCGGTTCCCCCGCGGGCTCAGCCACCAGAAAGACGTGGCCAAGCACCGTTACGACTTCTCCTTCTCCGGCCTCAAGACGTCGGTGGCGCGCTGGGTGGAGCAGAAGCGGGACGCCGGCGAGACCGTGCCGATCAACGACGTCGCGGCGAGCTTCCGCGAGGCCGTCGTCGACGTGCTGCTCACCAAGGCTGTCGCCGCCTGTACCGACCTCGGCGTGCCCAGGCTGCTGCTCGGCGGCGGCGTCATCGCCAATGCCCGGCTGCGCCAGGTGGCCCAGGAACGCACGGATGCGGCCGGCATCGCGCTGCGGATCCCGCCGCTGTCGCTCTGCACCGACAACGGCGCCATGATCGCCGCGCTCGGTGCGCAACTGATCATGGCGGGGAAGGCCCCATCCACCCTCGATTTCGGTGCGGATTCAACCCTCCCGGTCTCACTCATCCAAGCCTGAAACCGCATCTCACCATACGTTTCTCGCGTGGAGGCGTTACTGTGGCCGTGGGGGTTCTTCAGCCGTGCCAGCACGTTGACACCCCCACAGCGCGGGTGCCACTATGGCACCCATCGCACCCAGCACCGTTGCGTTCCCTGCGCTGCACCCATGTGAAGGAGTCTCCACAAAATGACCGACCCGAACCAGGCCCCCGCGAACCAGCCGGACTCGAACGAGCCCACCCCGCCGCCGGCCTACACCCCGCCCGCTCCGCCGGCCTACGGTGCCGCGCCCGCCGCCCCGGCCTACGGTGCCGCACCCGCCGCTCCGCAGGCGTATTCGCCGCAGGGCTACGGTCAGCAGGCCGCAGGCGACAAGTGGAACGTTCTCGCGATCATCTCCCTGGTCAGCGCATTCTTTGTATCGCTCGCCGCGGTGATCTGTGGTCACATCGCGCTCAACCAGATCAAGCGCACCGGCGAAAAGGGCCGCGGACTCGCCATCGCGGGCCTCGTCCTCGGCTACCTCGGCCTGATCAGCGGCATCATTTTCATCGTCGTCGTCGTGCTCGTGACCATTGCGGGCATCAACGACGGTAGCTACAGCACGTACTAAAGCTCGGCGCACCGCGCTTAGCGGCCGACCGGCCCGGCCTCATCGCCGGGCCGGCCGGAGCTCCCCGGGTGACGACCACCAGGCGTTCACAGGAAAGGAATGACCCGTCATGACTGATCCCAACACCCCGCACCCCGAGGTGCCCCAGGTGCCCGACGTGCCCCAGGTGCCCGACGTGCCCCAGGTTCCCGACTTTCCGCCGTCCGACAAGGCCGGCGATCCTCCCGAGCGTGCCGGCGGCCCCGGCCCCGACGCCGAACCGAGCGCACCGGCCGCCTATCCGGCCAGCCCGGGTGCCCAGCCGACACCGCCGCCCGCCTACGGCCCGCCGGCCACGCCGGCGCCGTACGGTTCGCCGCCGCCCGGCTATTCCCCGCCCGCACCCGGCTATGGAACCCCGCCGCCATCCGGCAGTCCCGCGCCCGGCTACTACGCGGGCCAGCCCGGGATGCCGTCCGCCACGAAACAGCCCATCCTGAGCATCCTGTCGATGGTCGCCGGCATCATCGGCATCCTCGGCTCGCCGATCGCGTTCTTCCCCATCTTCGGCGGCATCCTCGCGGTCATCCTGCCGGCGGCCGGTGTCGTGCTCGGCTTCATTGCCCGCACCAAGGAACCCAACGGCAAGGGCTTCTGGCTGACGGGCATCATCACGGGCTTCGCAGGCGTCGCCCTGGCGCTGTTGAGTATCCTGCTCTGGGCGCTGGTGTTCGCGAGCGTTCCGATGAACAATTACAACTACTGAGCCCAGCCGCGGCTGTTGCATCGGCTGCATGACCCAGCCGAGTCGAGAAACGAGTCACACCCATGCCGCAGTCCGGGCAGCCCGACACTCGGGCCGAGCGGGAGCAACCGCGCCCGCCCACCGCGGTGCCGGCGCAGTCGCGAGCCCAGGCCCGCGCCGCAGAGGCTGAGGCCGCGCAGCGCGCCGCCGCCGGGGATCCGCCGCACCTGACCCGGCCGCCCGTCGCCGGCGAACTCGCCTACGAGTCCACCATCACCGCGCCCACCGAGTGGGTGCCGTACGTGTACACCACGGCCGAGATCCAAACCCACGCCGCCCGCCGCGGGCTCAGTGTGGCCGCAGCGGTCTGCGGCATGCTCGGGGTGCTGGCCGGCATTTTCGTGATCTGGGGCGTTCCGCTCAGCGTCGCTGCCGTGGTGCTCGCGCTGGTCGCCAGGTTCGTCGAGCACCGCACCGGCGGTCTGTGGATCGTGGGCCTGGTCAGTGGGCTGGTGGGCATCCTGATGGGTGTGCTCTGGTTCGTCGTGATCACCCAGATGGTGCCCGCCTACTACGGCTGAGCCAGCCATCCAGCCGCCCGTCGCGCCGTGCCGGTCAGACCCGTTCCACCAGCAACGCCACCTTGTGGCCGGCCGCGCGAGTCAGTACCAGCGTGCCGGACTCCGGCCCCTTCAACTTCAACCGGGTGCGCAGGGTCGCCGGGTCCACGTCCACGCCGCGCTTCTTGATCTCCAAGGTGCCGATCTTGCGGTCGGCCAGCGCCAGGCGCAGCTTCTTCTCGTCGGTGGGCAGCACCTCGAGCACCCTGAACGCCGTGGCGAAAGGGGTACGGGTCAGGGTCGGGCTGGTCAGGTAGGCCAGCCCCTCGCTGAGCATCGCCGCGTCCATCGATCGGGCCAGGTCACCGATCAACCGGGCTCGGATGATGGCGCCGTCGGGTTCGTACACGTAGCTGCCGAGCTCGCCGACGCCGACATCCTCGCTGTCGGCCGGCGCGGTCAGCTCAGCAACCCCATCCTTGGTCAGCAACAGGGCCGCCCGGCGGATGCCCGGCCGCGCGAGAGCGCCGAACCACAGGCCCATCTCCACCAGCTTGCCGTCCACCGACACCCACTGGGCCTCGGCGGTGTCGGGGATTTGGTCGCGGTCGTGGCCCGGACCGAGCTTGACGCCCACCGGCATCCGCTCGCTCAGGGCGTACACGTCGTCGAGGTTGGGGGAGTAGTCCTCGGCACGGGTCAGTCGGCTGGTGTTGCCGTGCCCGGCGGTGCGCCGGGCGGGGTCGAACCAGAGCGCGTCGAACTCGGTGGGGTCGATGTCGGCGGCGTCGGCACAGCGCACCGAGGAGGTCGGGAACGGGGCGAGGTTGAAGCTGGCGACGGTGGCGGTGACCTCGTCGATGTCGATCGCGGTC
The DNA here is from genome assembly GCF_052113745.1 of Cryobacterium sp. W22_MBD10_FK3. NCBI lineage: Bacteria > Bacillati > Actinomycetota > Actinomycetes > Micrococcales > Microbacteriaceae > Cryobacterium > Cryobacterium sp. W22_MBD10_FK3. The sequence goes on along the minus strand of NZ_JBGQOH010000004.1, from coordinate 84,422 downwards.
ACGGTCAGCTCCAGCGCGGCCATCGCCATGGCGTCCCCGCCGATGCCGCAGCCCACGTCGGCGACCCGGGTGAGCCCGCCCTCAACGAACCGGCCGGCGTGCAGCGCCGCGACGCGCAGCCGGGTGGCCTGTTCCAGGCCGGCCTCGGTGAACAGCATCCGGCTGGCGAAGTCACCGAACTTCGACACGGCCTTGGCCCGCAGCCGGGACTGGTAGAGCACCGCGTTCACGAGGGCGGGGGAGTGCCCGGCCTTGCGCAGGGCGCTGACCGTGCGAACGACGTCGGCGCCCGCTTCGTAAACGGGCAGGGAGTCCAGCAGGCGCAGGCCTTCGGGTGAGAGCAGCTCAACGAGCTCGGCGCGATCCATCCCGCAAACCTATCAACCCAAACGGGGACACAGCCCGGGTGCTCTGGCACTCACATTGCGTGAGTGCCAGTTGCGCCCTAAACTCGACTTAGCACTCTCGCTGTGAGTCTGCTAACTACGTCTTAGCTAAGAAAGAGGTCAACCGTGTCGGTCTCCATCAAGCCGCTCGAAGATCGCATCGTCATCAAGCAGGTGGATGCAGAACAGACCACCGCTTCCGGACTTGTGATCCCGGACACCGCCAAAGAGAAGCCCCAGGAGGGCGAAGTTGTCGCCGTCGGCCCCGGCCGCATTGACGACAACGGCAACCGCATCCCGCTCGACGTCGCCGTCGGCGACAAGGTGATCTACTCCAAGTACGGTGGAACCGAGGTCAAGTTCGGTGGCGAGGACCTCCTCGTTCTGTCGGCTCGCGACGTTCTCGCGGTCGTCGTTCGCTAGTCACACCCCATATCGTTGAATCCCGGATGGCCTCGGCCATCCGGGATTTTTCGCGTCCAGAGGGGGTTCCCGTGCACCAACCGTCCACCACGTCCATGGGTGGCCCATTTTCGCTAGTGGTGAGCACCCCGGCACTAGCAAATTCGGGCCAGTCACGGCAGGGTCGGCAGCTCTCGTGACCGACACCGACGGTGGCCGGATGCGCCCGGCGCGCAGTTCCGCGAACACCGGCCTGATCTTCGCCGTCTCCGCTTACGGCATGTGGGGGATCCTCCCGCTCTACTTCCTCTTCCTCGCCCCTACCGGCGCGTTCGAGATCGTGGCCTGGCGGGTGCTCTTCTCCCTGGTCTTCTGCGGCGTGCTGATCGCCTCCACCCGGGCCTGGCGGCCTCTGGTGGCTGCGCTGCGGTCGCCCCGAATCGTGTGGACGATGGGGCTCGCCGGTGTACTGATCTACATCAACTGGCAGACCTTCATCCTCGGCACCCTGAGCGGCCACGTCGTCGAAACCGCCCTCGGGTACTTCATCAACCCGATCATCACCGTGCTGCTCGGTGTGTTCGTGCTGCACGAACGGCTGCGCACAGCGCAGTGGGTGGCGGTGCTGATCAGCTTCATCGCCGTGATCGTGCTCAGCGTCGGGTACGGCACGGTGCCGTGGATCTCGCTGATTCTGGCGTTCTCCTTCGGCCTCTACGGCCTGATCAAGAAACGGGTCGGCGGACACCTGGATGCCCTCACCGGGCTGACCCTGGAGACGATGTGGCTCGCCCCCATCGCGATCATCCAGCTCGTGGTCGTGGCGCTCATCTCCGGGCTGACCTTCGGCACCGTCTCGCCGGTGCACACGATCGCGCTGATCGGCTCCGGTGTGCTCACCGCCATCCCGCTGCTGTTCTTCGCGGCCGCGTCCCGGCGGTTGCCGTTGACCACCCTGGGGCTGGTGCAGTACCTCGCGCCGGTGTTGCAGTTCCTCGCCGGCGTAGTGATCTTGCACGAGCCGATGCCGCCGGAGCGCTGGTTCGGGTTCGGGCTGGTCTGGCTGGCACTGATCGTGCTGACCGTTGACATGATCGTGGCCGGCCGCGCACAGCGCCGTTCGCTGCCCGACCTCGTTTAGCCGCTGCCCGTCCACGCGGCGAGCCGAAGATTACGGTTTCTTACGCCCGCGAACTGACCGTGCCACGGGGTGCCCGCCGGGGTTCCGCTGAACGATTGGGGAGAGCATCCTGATCAGCGCACCGTTCGTAACGATTTGGTCGCGTTACACGGCTGTAACACAGCCGTCTTGTTTGGCGTCGTTCTGATGAATAGCTTTACAGCACGGCAACGATCGTTTGCCAGCCTTTCTCTCGATTCCCCTTACCCTAGGAGCAACATGAGCGTATTCGCGAAGGCCTCGGCCTCCCGCTCGGCCCGCGCCGCAGTCACCGGTTTCGCCATCTTCGGCGTCAGCGCACTTCTGCTCACCGGATGCAGCACGGATGCAGCCGAACCGGCCGAATCCGATGCACCGGCAGCGTCCAGCAGTGAGGCCAATCCGGTCGAGGCCGGCGAACGTGCCCTCGACCTCAAGGTCGGCACGATCCTGCCCCAGAGTGGTGGACTCGCCTTCCTCGGCCCGCCCGAAGAAGCCGGCGTCAACCTGGCCATCGAAGAGGTCAACGCTGCCGGTCTCGGCATCGACATCGAAGCCATCCTCCGCGACTCGGGCGACACCACCACCGACACCGCCACGGTTTCGGTGACTGACCTGCTCTCGCAGGATGTCTCGGCGATCGTCGGAGCGGCATCCTCGGGTGTCTCCAAGACCGTCATCGACCAGATCACCGGTGCCGGCGTCGTGCAGTTCTCCCCGGCCAACACCTCGGCGGACTTCACGGACTACGAAGACAACAACCTCTTCTGGCGCACCGCGCCGTCCGACATCCTGCAGGGTGAAGTCCTGGGCAACCTGATCGCCGAAGACGGCAACAGCACCCTGGGCCTGATCGTGCTGAACGACGCCTACGGAACCGGCCTGGCCGAGTACACCACCGAGGCGTTCGAGGCTGCCGGCGGCGAGGTCGTCGCAAGCGCGAGCTTCAACGAAGGCGACGCCAACTTCTCGGCTCAGATCGCTGAAGTCACCGCGGCCAACCCCGACGCGATCGCCCTGATCACGTTCGACCAGGCCAAGGTCATCACCCCGGACCTCGTAGCCAGTGGCTTCCCCGGCGACAAGCTGTACTTCGTCGACGGTAACCTCGCGGACTACAGCAAGGACTTCGCTCCCGGCCTGATCGAGGGTTCCAAGGGCACGCTGCCCGGCCTCGACACGGCGACTCTCGGTGACTTCACCGAGCGTCTGCTCGCGGTCGACCCGGCCCTGACCGACTTCAGCTACGCGGCTGAGTCGTACGACGCCGTCATCCTGATCGCCCTGGCCGCTTACGCAGCCAACGACGTGACGGGTGAGTCCATCTCCAACTACCTGCAGCAGGTATCCGGCGGTACCGGTGACGGCACCAAGGTCACCACCTTCGCCGAGGGCGCTGCGCTGCTCGCCGACGGTAAACAGATTGACTACGACGGTTACTCCGGCCCGATCACGTTCGACGAGAACGGCGACCCGACCGACGCGACCATCGGTATCTTCCAGTTCGGTGCGGACAACACCTACGCCCGCCTCAACTAGCTCCGCTCGCTGACTCGCGGCACAACCACAGCAGACGTACCGCGACACGCACCAGAAGGGCCCCGGCTTCGGCCGGGGCCCTTTTGTGTGCCCGGGCCGATCAGGGGGCTGACGACCGGGCCTCAGGCCTGCCGCGCGGGTGCCTGACTCCTGCTGAATTCGGTCGACAGGATGCGGCGGCCCGGATCTCCGGGGCGGGCATCCGGTGTCGGCACGACGTGCAGGAGCTATGCGCGGGCACGGTGGATACACGGGGCCTCGGGTGGCGAGGCGTGGCGGGCCGCAGGGTGCGGCTGGGGCGCTGCGCCGCCCGTTCTCGCGCACCGTTCCGCCGACCGGGCGGAACGGGCGTCAGCGGGGCTCCTGGCGCCGCCGGCAACGCGAAGTGCCCCGCCGCAGACCAGGGGCTCCGGTATACCGGGGCAACTCGTCCGTGACGGGGCACGTGGGTGGTGCGGGTCAAGCGGGTGCTGCGGGTTAGTCGTCCTGACCCAGGGTGCCCAGGTACAGGCCGATCACCTTGGGGTCGTTCAGCAGCTCACGACCGGTGCCGGTGTAGGCATCCCGGCCCTGGTCGAGCACGTAGCCGCGGTCGCAGATCTGCAGGCAGCGACGGGCGTTCTGCTCCACCATGATCGTGGTCACGCCGGCCTTGTTGATCTCCTTCACGCGCAGGAAGGCTTCGTCCTGGCGCACGGGGGAGAGCCCGGCGCTCGGCTCGTCGAGCAGCAGCACGTGCGGGCCCATCATCAGCGCCCGGGACATCGCCACCATCTGGCGTTCACCGCCCGAGAGCGATCCGGCCCGCTGGCCGAGGCGCTTGCGCAGCTCGGGGAAGATCTCGGTGACGAACTCCAGCCGCTCGGCCAGGCCCTTGGGCTTCTGGTACATGCCCATCTCCAGGTTCTCCTGGATGGTCAGGGTGGGGAAGACGTTGTTCGTCTGCGGCACAAAACCGACACCCTTGGAGACCAGCTTGTTGGCCTTGAGGTTGGTGATGTTGTCGCCGCGCAGCCGGATCTCGCCCTCCCGCACCTTGACGAGACCGAAGATCGACTTGAGCAGCGTGGACTTGCCGGCGCCGTTCGGGCCGATGATGCCGATCAGTTCGCCGTCGTAGGCGGTGAGCGAGCACTCGTTGAGGATGTTCACGCCGGGTACGTACCCGGCCGTCACGTTCTTGACCTCGACGACGGCGTTCCGCACCGGGGGCGGCGTGGCGTCGACCAGCGGGCTAGAGTTCGTCATCGAGCAGCTCCTTAATGGCTCCGACATGTTCCTTCTCGGCGTCGGGGTCCTCGCCGAGGTCTTCATCGTGGTGCTGGCCCAGGTACGCGTCGATCACGGCCTGGTTGCGCATCACCTCGTGCGGGTCGCCCTCGGCGACCACCTTGCCCTCGGCCATCACGATCACCCAGTCGGCGATGTGACGCACCATGTGCATGTCGTGCTCCACGAAGAGCACGCTCATGCCCTCCGCCTTGAGGTTGAGGATGTGGTCGAGCAGCGACTGCGTCAGCGCCGGGTTGACCCCGGCCATCGGCTCGTCGAGCATCACCAGGGTCGGGTCGCTCATCAGCGCCCGGGCCATCTCCAGGAGCTTCCGCTGCCCACCGGACAGGCTGGCCGCGTAGTCGTCCTTCTTGGTGTCGAGCTTGAACCTGGCGAGCAGGTCCAGCGCCTTCACCTTGTTGTCGGCCTCCTGCTGACGCCAGAGGAACGGCAGAATGGCGCGGAACAGGTTCTCGCCCACCTGCGCCTTCGCGCCGAGCAGCATGTTGTCCATCACCGTGAGCAGGCCGAGGGCCTTGGTGAGCTGGAACGTGCGGACCTGGCCCATCCGGGCCACCTTGAACGCGGCCACCCCGCCGATGGGCGTGCCCTCGAAGGTCCACGAGCCGGTGTCGGGCTTGTCGAAACCGGTGAGCAGGTTGAACAGGGTGGTCTTGCCGGCCCCGTTCGGGCCGATCAGGGCCGTGATGGCGCCGCGCGGAATCTCGAGGTGCTCGACATCCACCGCCTTGAGTCCGCCGAAGGTGCGGCTGACGCCGTCGACCACGAGGATCGGGTCCTTCTTCTTGCAGCCGGGAACGGCGTCGCCGATGTGCATGTCAACGGTCTTGACGGGCTTGGCGGTGGGAACGGTGTTATTTGACAAAAGCCAGCTCCTTCTTGTTTCCGAAGATGCCCTGTGGTCTGAAGATCACTATGAGCATGATCGCCACTCCAACGAGGATGAAGCGCAGCTGTCCGGCCTGGATGCTCGTCAGGAACGGGATCCAGCCGGCCTCCACGGCCCTGGCGATGAAGCCGGAGAAGAAGGACAGCAGCACCCAGAAGATCATCGAGCCGATGACCGGCCCGAGGATCGTGGCCGCTCCACCGAGCAGCAGGATGGCGTAGACGAAGAACGTCAGCGACGTCTGGTAGTTCGACGGCACCACGGCACGAGGCAGCACGAAGATCATTCCGGCGATGGTGCCGAAGACACCACCGAGGATCAACGACTGCATCTTGTAGGAGTAGACGTTCTTGCCCAGGGCGCGTACGGCATCCTCGTCTTCACGGATGCCCTTGATCACGCGGCCCCAGGGGCTGCGCATGATCTGCCAGGTGAACAGGCAGGCCAGGATCACGATGGTCCAGGCCACGATGCGCAGCCACCAGTCGTAGGCGTTGTACTCGAACGGACCGAACCCGTAGGTGCCGTCGGGAATGGGGTTGAGGTCGGCGAAGCCGCCCTTGTACCCGCTGAGCCCGTTGGCCGACCCGGTGATGGGCTCGAACGTGTTCGTCGTGAACAGCAGGCGCACGATCTCGGCGGCCGCGATCGTGACGATGGCCAGGTAGTCCGCCCGCAACCGCAGGGTCGGAATACCCAGAACCAAAGCGAAGACCACGGATGCGCCGATACCCACGAGCACCGCCGCCCAGACCGGGAAGCCGAAGCTCAGGGTCGAGATGGCGTAGCCGTAGGCGCCGAGGGCCATGAAGCCGGCCTGGCCGAAGTTGAGCAGGCCGGTGTAGCCGAAGTGAACTGCCAGGCCCAGCGCCGCGAGGGCGTAGGCGGCGGTGGTCGGGCTGATCAGCTCGACGGCCGCGTTGCTAAAGATTGCTCCCCAGTCGATCATCGTCAGCCCCTAGCCAATTCTCTCTTTGCGACCCAGGATGCCTTGCGGCCGAAGCAGCAGCACCAGGATCAAAACGACAAGTGCACCGACGTACTTGAGGTCGGATGGAATCCACAGCGTCGACAGCTCGACGAACAGGCCCACGATGATGGAGCCCACCAAGGCGCCGAACGCAGTGCCGAGACCGCCGAGGGTGGTGGCCGCGAAGACCAGAAGCAGGATCTGGAAGCCCATGTCCCAGCTGACTCCGGGGCGGAAGTAGGCCCAGAGCACACCGGACAGACCGGCCAGCGACCCGCCGACGATCCAGACGGTGCGGATGACGCCGTCAACGTCGATGCCGCTGGCGGAGGCCAGGCTGGGGTTGTCAGAGACGGCTCGGGTGGCCTTGCCCGTGCGGGTGCGCAGCAGGAAGTAGGAGACCGCGAGCAGCACCACGATGCTGATGCCCATGCTGGCGAGGTCGATCGGCGACAGCGAGATGGGGCCGAACTTGAGGTCGGTCATGCCGGAGCCGGGCAGCTGGCTGGTGCCGCCGCCGTAGAACAGCTGGAAGGTGTACCGCAGCGCGAGCGACAGCCCGATGCTGACGATCATCAGCGGGATCAACCCCACGCCCTTCTTCCGCAAAGGTTTCCAGATCGCCGCATCGAGCCCGAAGCCCAACAGGCCGCTCAGGGCGATGGCGATCAGGATGGCCAGCCAGATCGGCAGGCCGAGGGTCACCGAGAGGGTGAGCGTGGCCAAGGCGCCGAAGGTGATCATCTCGGCGTGGGCGAAGTTGCTGAGCCCGGTGGTGCCGAAGATCAACGACATACCGATGGCGGCCAGGGCCAGCAGCAGGCCGAAGTTCAGGCCGTTCACAAACCGGTTCACGAACTGGTCGAAGAAGCTGACCGTGGTGCGTTCCCCCTCGCCGAGGAAGAAGTTCACCGATTTCACCTTGGTGAGGCCGAACTCGGCGTCGATTTCGGCGCCGCCCTTGGCCACGACCACGCCCTTGGGCAGGGTGTCCTCGTCGAGGGCGACCGTGTAGGTCTCCTTCTCCGGCACGCCGATGCGCCACTTGCCGTCGGCGTCGGTGACGACCTCGGCCTCGTAGCCGGAGCCTTCGACGGAGATGAGCACGTCTTCGATGGGCTCGCCATCGAATTGCACGTTTCCGGCGATGACGTAGTCGTACTGGTCAGTATTGATTTCGTCCGCTTGAGCGGCCCCAGCGCCGAGCGTGGAGAAGGTCAGCGCGCCAAGGAGCAGGCCAAGGAGCAGCACCACCCTCCGGGGCGTCAATTTGCGAACTGCGTGTGTATTACTCACTGCACCTCCAGGGCGGCACCGTCGGTGCGTATTCGAGCCGGCACGGACTTGCCTGCCAGCGACGTTGCTGACAGTACGTGCCGATTATGTCGCATATGTTTCGTACGCTGAATTTAGTGGTCTTGATTTTGGTTCGCGGAATGCGTGGAGCGCAACGTCGCTTAACATTGAGTACCGGTTGTATCCCTTGGATTTCCGGACATTTCTCCATATCCGCGAATGCAAAAGGGGTTTCATGGATCAGCCAGATCCGTTCGGTTTCACCGGGCTCACCTACGACGACGTCCTTCTCCTGCCGGGACACACCGACGTCATTCCGAGCGAAGCCGAGACAAAGTCCCGGCTAACCCGCAGAATCAGTGTCGCCACGCCGCTGCTCTCCAGTGCCATGGACACCGTCACCGAGACCAGGATGGCCATCGCCATGGCTCGCGAAGGCGGCCTGGGCGTTCTGCACCGCAACCTGTCGATCGCCGACCAGTCCGAGCAGGTCGACCTCGTCAAGCGCAGCGAATCCGGCATGATTACCAATCCGGTAACGACTTCGCCCGACGCCACTGTTGCCGAGGTGGATGCCCTCTGCGGCCAGTTCCGCATCAGCGGCCTGCCCGTCGTCGACAACGACGGCGTGCTCGTGGGCATCATCACCAACCGCGACATGCGGTTCGTATCGACCGTGAAGAAGCACACCACCAAGGTGCGCGAGGTCATGACCACGTCCCCGCTCATCACCGGCAAGGTGGGCATGGCTCCCATGGACGCCGTGGCCATCTTCGCCACCCACAAGATCGAGAAGCTGCCGCTGGTCGACGACTCCGGCCGCCTCACCGGGCTGATCACGGTGAAGGACTTCGACAAGAGCGAGGAATACCCCAACGCCACCAAGGACGACGCCGGGCGACTGCGTGTCGGTGCCGCCATCGGTTTCTTCGGTGACGCCTGGCGCCGGGCATCCGCCCTGCTCGAGGCCGGTGTCGACGTGCTCGTGGTCGACACCGCCAACGGCGACAGCGCCGGAGTGCTCGAGATCATCCGCAAGCTCAAGTCCGACAAGGCCTTCGCCGACGTCGATGTGATCGGCGGCAACGTCGCCACCCGCTCCGGCGCGCAGGCGCTCATCGACGCGGGCGCGGATGCCATCAAGGTAGGAGTCGGCCCCGGCTCGATCTGCACCACCCGCATCGTTGCCGGTGTGGGCGTGCCCCAGATCACCGCGGTCTACCAGGCCTCGCTGGCCGCCAGGGAGACCGGCGTGCCGGTGATCGCCGACGGTGGACTGCAGTACTCCGGCGACATCGCCAAGGCGCTCGTTGCCGGCGCCGACACCGTGATGCTCGGTTCGCTGCTCGCCGGTTGCGACGAGAGCCCCGGCGAACTGGTCTTCACCAACGGCAAGCAGTTCAAGACCTACCGCGGCATGGGGTCGTTGGGTGCGTTGCAGACCCGCGGCAACAAGACCTCCTACTCCAAGGACCGCTACTTCCAGTCGGATGTGCCCTCCGATGACAAGCTCATCCCCGAGGGCATCGAAGGCCAGGTGCCCTACCGGGGCCCGGTGTCCAACGTGGCCTACCAGCTCATCGGCGGGCTGCGCCAGTCGATGTTCTACGTGGGCGCCCGCACCATCGAGGAGCTCAAGCAGAAGGGCAAGTTCGTGCGCATCACCGCCGCGGGCCTGAAGGAGAGCCACCCGCACGACGTGCAGATCATGGTGGAAGCGCCCAACTACCGCCGCTAACCGGCTCCAACCCACAGCAACTGTTCCCCCCACGGACAATTGCACCCGGCACACCGGGTGCAATTGTCCGTTTTGGCAACAGTTGGCCGGTGACCGCGCGCGCACGGGCGGCCGCCGGTTCAGCCAGCGCGGCTGGCTGGGTGCGGGCTGCGACTAAACTGGGCGGGTGAGTATGGAAATTGAGATCGGCCGGTCCAAGCGCGCTCGGCGCGTATACGCCTTCGACGACATCGCGGTGGTGCCGTCCCGGCGCACCCGTGACCCGGAGGATGTGTCGGTCGGCTGGTCCATCGACGCCTACCAGTTCGACATCCCGTTCCTGGCCGCCCCGATGGACTCCGTGGTCTCCCCGACGACGGCGATCATGATGGGTCAGCTCGGCGGACTGGGTGTTCTCGACCTGGAGGGCCTCTGGACCCGTTACGAGGACCCGGAGCCGCTGCTCAAGGAAATCCGCGAGCTGCCCGCCGACAAGACCACCGCACGCATGCAGGAGATCTACGCCGAGCCGATCAAGCCCACCCTGGTCACGGAGCGTCTCGCCGAGATCCGCGCCGCCGGTGTCACCGTCGCCGGCGCCCTGTCGCCGCAGCGCACCCAGGAACTGTACGAGACCGTTGTCGCCGCCGGCGTCGACCTGTTCGTCATCCGCGGCACCACGGTCAGCGCCGAGCACGTCTCCCGCAACCAGGAGCCGCTGAACCTCAAGAAGTTCATCTACGACCTCGACGTGCCCGTCATCGTCGGCGGCGCCGCCACCTACACCGCGGCCCTGCACCTGATGCGCACCGGAGCGGCCGGCGTGCTCGTCGGCTTCGGCGGCGGCGCGGCATCTACCACCCGCACCAGCCTCGGCATCCACGCCCCCATGGCCACCGCCGTGGCCGACGTCGCCGGCGCCCGCCGGGACTACATGGACGAGTCCGGCGGCCGCTACGTGCACGTCATCGCCGACGGCGGCCTGAGCACCTCCGGCGACATCGTCAAGGCCATCGCCTGCGGTGCGGATGCCGTGATGCTCGGCACCGCCCTCGCCCGCGCCACCGACGCACCGGGCGGCGGCTTCCACTGGGGCGCCGAGGCGCACCACTCGCAGCTGCCGCGCGGCAAGCGCGTGGAGGTGGGCACCGTCGCCCCGCTCGAGGCGATCCTGTACGGTCCCGCCCCTGTCGCCGACGGCACCGCCAACCTGGTCGGCGCCCTGCGCCGCTCGATGGCCACCACCGGCTACAGCGGAATCAAGGAATTTCAGCGGGTAGAGGTAGTTGTCGCGCCGTACTGAGTGAACTAGCGTCGAAGCAAGCACCACCGATGGCGATGGGAGTTTGCAGATGACGCATGACAATTCGGTGACCCGGTCCACGAAACTCGGACCCGAGGAACGCGCGGCGGCGATCGAGCGCCTCAAATCCAAGGAAGTCGACATCCTCGTGGTCGGCGGCGGCATCGTCGGCACCGGCAGTGCGCTGGATGCCGTCACCCGCGGGTTGAGCGTGGGCATGCTCGAAGCCCGCGACTGGGCGTCCGGCACCTCCAGCCGCTCGTCCAAGCTGGTGCACGGCGGCATCCGCTACCTCGAACAGTTGGATTTCCGGCTGGTGCGGGAGGCTCTCACCGAACGCGGCCTGCTGCTCAAGCGCATCGCGCCGCACCTGGTCAAGCCGGTGCGGTTTCTCTACCCGTTGAAGAAGCGGGTCGTCGAACGTGCCTATGTGGGCGCCGGGATGCTGCTCTACGACGTGCTCTCCTACCTGGGCGGGCGGCCCGGTGTGCCGCACCACCGCCATCTCAGTCGCGGCCAGGTGGCGAAGCTGGTGCCCAGCCTCAACCACAACGCCCTCGTGGGCGGCATTACCTACTACGACGCCCAGGTCGACGACGCGCTCTACGTGGCGTCGCTGGCCCGCACCGCGTCGGCGTATGGCGCCCACGTCGCCAGCCGGGTGCGGGTGGAGGGCTTCATCAAGGTGGGCGAACGGGTCGTGGGCGTGCAGGCGCACGACCTGCAGACCGGGGAACGGTTCGAGGTGCGTGCCAAGCAGGTGGTGAACGCCACCGGCGTCTGGACCGACGACACCCAGCGGATGGTGGGGGAGCGGGGCACGTTCAAGGTGCGCGCGTCCAAGGGCATCCACCTGGTCGTGCCGCGGGACCGGTTCCAGTCCTCGATGGGCCTGCTGCTGCGCACCGAGAAGAGTGTGCTGTTCGTGATCCCGTGGGGCCGGCACTGGCTCATCGGCACCACCGACACCGACTGGCATCTGGACAAGGCGCATCCGGCGGCCACGGCCGCTGACATCGACTACCTGCTCGAACACGTCAACGCCGTGCTGCAGGTGGCCCTGACCCGAGAAGACGTGGAGGGTGTCTACGCGGGCCTCCGGCCGCTGCTGGCCGGGGAGTCCGAGCAGACCTCGAAGCTGTCCAGGGAACACCTCGTGGGACATTCGGTACCCGGCCTGGTCGTGATCGCCGGCGGCAAGTGGACCACCTACCGGGTGATGGCCAAAGACGCGATCGACGCGGCGGTGGATGCCCTCGACGGGCTGGTGCCGCCATCCACGACCAAGGAGATCCCGCTGCTCGGCGCCGAGGGGTACCGGGCGGCGTGGAACAAGCGCGGCAAGATCGCGCACGCGTTCAACCTGCACACGGTGCGGATCGAGCACCTGCTCAACCGCTACGGCACGCTCACCGACGAGCTGCTCGACCTCATCAAGGCCAGGCCCGAGCTGGCGGAGCCGTTGCCCGGCGCCGACGACTACATCCAGGCCGAGGTCGTGTACGCTGCCACCCACATGGGCGCCCTGCACCTCGAGGATGTGCTGGCCCGGCGTACCCGCATCTCGATCGAGGCCTGGGACCGCGGGGTGTCCGCGGCGCCGGTCGCCGCACGGTTGCTCGCCGGAGTGCTCGGCTGGGACACCGAGCGCGAGGAGCGGGAGGTGTCGATCTACCTCAAGCGGGTCGCCGCCGAGCGGGCCTCGCAAACCCAACCCGACGACGAGTCCGCCGACCGGGTGCGCCTGGAGGCGCCGGACATCGTCACGAACTGAGCCCGGCTGGTTCACTGCGCCTCCTGTCGGCGACCGCGCCCGCTATAGGGGGCGCGTTCGCCCGTACGAGGTGCAGTGAGTAGCCTTCCGAGGCGCAGCGAGCCTCGGGATGCTGGTGGAATGGTGCCGGTCGCCAGTGTTGGGGTTAGCTCATTCACCGCGCGGTGGGGATGCCGTTGCGGCTGAGCAGATCTCCCAGAGCAGGGAGGGATGTGGCAACCGACCAGTCCCAACGGAACACACCCAGCCCCAGCGCGCGCAGTCGGTCCTCCCTGATCTTCTCGGCGATGACGATATCGGCCGCGGAACGCCCGTGGGTGAACTCGTCGCGCAGGTACTTACCGTGCCCGTCGAATTCACCTACCTTTCCGAGGTCTCGCCAGAAGAAGTCGCTGAACCCGATCAGCCCCGCGTGATCCGAGTGCGACACCTGTAACTCGGGCAGGAGAAAACCCAGCAAGAAGATGCCGGCCCGGCTGATCGATTCTCCGGTCGACCCGGAGAGCGGCGAGGCGAACTCCAAGACTCGTCGCGCCGCGGTTCGTCCGGGAACCCGGCCGAGCTGGGCGACGGCTCGTTCGAGGTCTGCCATGGTGGTCAACGCCTGACCGACGCGAGGTTCGTGAATCGCCTTGTCCATCACCGCCACCGCCTGGCCGAACCTGAGCACTCTGGCCAGCGTCACCGCCGTAGCGGCGACAGAGGTCACGCGGAGGCCGTCGTGCATGGTGAGGTCAAGGTCGTGTTCCTGCGTATGGCGCACCACGCCGTGGCGAGACCGGCCCCCGGCCGCAGCCGTTACGGAGACATGGATGTCAGTGGGCCAAGCACCGACGACCGGCAGGCCCCAGACGGCGGCCGCCGACAGGTGGGAGTACACCGCGGGCTCTTCCACGACCGCGGCGTGAGCGCGGATACGCCGGAGGTAGCGGTCATCCGCGCCGAGGGCATCCCACTCGGCGGCACGCACATACACACCGCGGCGCAGGCGAACGACGGTGTGACGGTCGAACTCCCGGCGGAGCTCGTGCTGGAGGCCGACCCTGGCCGCGTCGCTGGCCAGGATGAGCCCCCGGTGACCGGACATCGCCGCGAGAACCTGCAGGGTGGTCGATGATGTGGCGTCCATGCCGAGAGGCTCGCAGAACACGGTGGGCCTGACGTCAGGCGAGAGGCATCTGTGCACTTCTGGGTGTTCGATGGCACTCGTGCGTCGCCGCTGGCCGCCCGCCCCCGCCCTCGCTGAATGGCCCACGTTGGCTGGATGCGCCCCCGCTGGCTGGATGAGCCCCCTATAGCGGGATCAGCGGGCCATACGAGGTTCATCGAAGGGCGCGGGGAGGCTCGCGGGGCCCCGCGGATGCTCGTGGGCCCGGCGTCGCGGCCCGCCCAACCGGCAGACACGCTCCGGTAGAATGGGAACACCGCCCACAAGCCTCAGGAGTCGCACCATGGTTGACGTTCGACGGGTCAAGCTCCCCGGTGTCGGTGTGCTGCACACCTTCATCACCGATGACGGCGGCAAGGTCGGCGTCATCGCGCACCGATCCGGTCACAGCGACCTCATCACCTTCGCCGACGACGAGGGCGGCCCGGACGCCAGCAAGGTATCCCTGCGGCTGAGCGAAGACGAGGCGCACACCCTCGCCGAACTGCTCGGCGGCACCCAGATCACCGAGTCGCTCACCGCGCTCGACCAGATCCCCGGACTCAGCATCGACTGGTTCACGGTGGACTACGAAGACCACATCGCCGGGCAGCCCCTGGGCAACCCGGCCGAGCGTGGCATCGCCGGGCTCACCGTCGTGGCCGTGGTGCGCGGCGAATCCGCCAACCCCGCGCCCGCGCCCGACTTCAAGGTCTTCCCCGGCGACACCCTGGTGGTGGCCGGTTCACCCGAGAAGGTCGCGAAGGCGTTCGCCTTCTTCCGCACCGGTGAGATCAAGGCCAAGCCCGTCGACGCGCCGCCCGGAGGTTAACCGATGCACCTCGGTGAAGACCTCCTCACCCTGGGCATCCTGCTCGTGGTGGCCTACGGCCTGGGTCGGTTGGGCAAGCTGATCGGCCTGCCGTCGATCCCGATCTACATGATCGTCGGCCTCCTCGCCAGCCCGTACAGCGGATGGTTCCCGCTGGACTTCAACTCCGCCGACATCGAGCTGATCGCGGTGTTCGGGTTGATCCTGCTGCTGTTCAGCCTGGGCCTCGAGTTCGACCAGGAGGCCTTCTTCGGCGACGCCGGAAAACTGTTGATCTCCGGCGGCTCGTACATTCTGATCAACATGGGCGCCGGCTTCGCCTTCGGTCTGATGACGGGCTGGGGCGCCCGCGAGGCCCTCGTTATCGCTGGCATGACCGGAACCTCGTCCAGCGCGATCATCACCAAGCTGCTCATCGAACTGCGCCGGCTGGCCAACAAGGAAACCCCGATGATCCTCGGGGTGACCGTGGTCGGTGACATCTTCATCGCCGTGTACCTCGCCATCGTGTCTGTCGTGCTCAGCGGCAAGACCGAGATCTGGCCGATCGTGCTGCAGCTGGGCATCGCGTTCGTGTTCCTCGTGGTGATGTTCTCCGTCGCCCGGTGGGGCGGCCGGGTCGTCTCCAGGCTCATGCGCACCAAGGACGATGAGCTCTTCACCATCCTGTTCTTCGGCCTGGCCGTGCTCTTCGCCGGTATCGGCGAGATCATCGGCGTCACCGACGCCATCGGCGCGTTCCTCATCGGCGTGGTCCTCGGCGCCAGCACCTACCGGGGCCGCATCGAACGGGTGGCGGTGCCGCTGCGCGACGTTTTCGGCGCGTTCTTCTTCCTCAACTTCGGTCTGGCGTTGAACGTCGCCGAGTTCGGCTCGGTCATCGGCCTGGTCGGCATCGCCATCGTGATGACCTTCGTGCTCAGCTTGGGCTCGGGCATGCTGCTGGCCCGGATGCATCAGATGGGGGTACGGGAAGGACTGAATACCGCGGCGATCTTCGTCAACCGCGGCGAGTTCACGCTGATCCTGGCGACACTGTCGGTCAGCGCGGGACTCGACCCGCGCCTGCAGCCGTTCGCGGGGCTCTACGTCTTGACCATGGCGATCCTCGGCCCGCTCTTCACCGCCAACTCCGAGAAGATCGGGGCCGCGATAGGCCGTCGTTCCCGGGCCGCTCATCCGCCCACCCGCACCTCGGAGCGTGACGCGATGCGCGCCGAGGAGATCGCGCTCGTGGAGGCGGCCACCCACGACCAGAAAACCGGCGACCCGATGGTGGACTTCATTTCCGACACGTACCCGACCCCCAAGAAGACCGACAAGACGGCCGGCCCTGACGACCAGACGGGTGACTACTCATGATCCGCATGATGGTGCGTCCCCGCTGGATCGCCGCCCTGCTGCTGGCCCTCGCCATCGCCGCGGCGTTCGCGCTCCTCGGCCAGTGGCAGTTGGACCGGGCCATCTCCTCCGGCCAGGTGGTGGAGCGCAGCACCGAAACCGTGCAGCCGCTCAGCGACACCGCCACTCCGGACGGCCCGCCCCCGCAGGCAGCGGAGGGACAGATGGTCGAAACGACCGGCTCCTTCGTGCCCGGTGACGAGCAGATCATCAGTGGCCGCCACAACGGCGGCGTCTCCGGGTTCTGGGTGGTCAGCCACTTCGTCACCGACGAGGGCGCCAGCATCGCGGTGGCCCGCGGCTGGACCGCCGAGGCCGATGAGGCCGAATCGGTGCGCGACAGGCTCGCGACGCAGATGTCGATCCTGTCCCTGCAGCCCCTCACCGGCCGGTTCCTCTCCTCCGAGGCGCCCGTGCTGCCGGAGGACGGCGCCGACCCGCACACGATGACCACGGTGTCCACGGCGGCGCTGATCAACCTCTGGGCCAACTGGATCGACCAGTCGGTCTACCAGGGCTACATCGTCGACACCGTCGCCCCCGACGGTCTCGCGGTCATCGACTCCCCGGAACCCGTCGTCGAGGTTCCGCTGAATTGGCTGAACATCTTCTACGCCCTCGAGTGGGCCGTCTTCGCCGGCTTCGCGGTGTTCCTCTGGTACCGCCTGGTGCGGGATGCCTGGGAGCGCGAGACCGAAGAGGCCGAGATCGCCGCAGCCGCCGCTGCCGACGCCGCAGCCGGTTCGCCGGATGCGCCGCCCGCCGGCGCCGACAGGTCGCACGCCAACGCCCCGTAGAATTAGCCCATGCCACTTGAACCCAAGCCCGCCGACCTGCCCAGAATCCCCGGTGCGCTTCGGCTGTACCAGGTCTCGTCGATCATCACCGGTGTCCTGTTGCTCCTGCTCTGCGCCGAGGTGATCGCCAAGTACTTCTTCGGCACCGAGCTTGAGGGCGGCGGCCCCAACGGCCTGCTGGCCCTCGTCCCCGAGGGCACCGTCACCGCCGTCAACCTGAGCACCGGGTTGCTGATCGTGCACGGCTGGTTCTACGTTCTGTATCTGTTCGCCGACTTCCGTCTCTGGAGCATCATGCGCTGGCCCTTCCTGACCTTCCTGGTGATCGCCCTCGGTGGCATCATCCCGTTCCTGTCCTTCTTCCTCGAGGTGAAGGTCGGCCAGCGGGTGAAGGCGTTCCTCGCCGCGCACCCCGTGGCTCCGATCGAAGCGGGGGCCCGCGCATGAGCGCCGTGAACCCGATGGACGTTGTCGGAGCGGATGGCGCCGAAGGCGCCGAGGGCCTCGAAAACCTGCTCGGCACCGAAGAAGGCGCCGCGGCCACGGTTCCCGCCGGCTCCGGCATCAGCCGCCCCGTTCTCGTGGTCGACTTCGGCGCGCAGTACGCGCAGCTGATCGCCCGCCGGGTGCGCGAGGCATCCGTGTACTCGGAGATCGTGGCGCACTCGATCACGGCGGCCGAGGTCACCGCGAAGAACCCGATCGGCATCGTGCTCTCCGGTGGACCGTCCAGCGTCTACGCCGAGGGTGCCCCCACCTTCGACCCGGCCATCTTCGACCTCGGCATCCCGGTGCTGGGCATCTGCTACGGCTTCCAGGTGATGGCCACCATTCTCGGTGGCGAGGTCGCTCACACCGGCCAGCGCGAATACGGCTCCACCCCCGTGGTCGTCTCCGACGGCGTCAACGCGCTGCTCGCCGGCCAGCCCGCCGAGCAGACCGTGTGGATGAGCCACGGCGACTCGGTCTCCAAGGCCCCCGACGGCTTCACCGTGCTCGCCTCCACGGTCTCCACCCCGGTCGCCGCGTTCGCCAACGACGAGCGCCGCCTCTACGGCGTGCAGTGGCACCCCGAGGTCAAGCACTCCGCGCACGGCCAGCACGTGCTGGAGAACTTCCTGCACCGCGCCGCCGGCATCCCCGCCGACTGGAACAGCGGCAACGTCATCACCGAACAGGTCGCCAAGATCCGCGCCCAGGTGGGCACCGGCAAGGTCATCTGCGGGCTCTCCGGCGGTGTCGACTCCGCCGTCGCGGCCGCTCTCGTGCACAAGGCCATCGGCGATCAGCTCGTCTGCGTGTTCGTCGACCACGGCCTGCTGCGCCAGGACGAGCGCCGCCAGGTCGAGGAGGACTACGTCAAGGCCACCGGCATCCGCCTGGTCACGGTGGATGTGCGCGAACAGTTCATCCAGGCGCTGGCCGGGGTCAGCGACCCGGAGACCAAGCGCAAGATCATCGGCCGCGAATTCATCCGCACCTTCGAGCAGGCCCAGGCCGAGCTCATCAAGGAGTCCGCCGAGATCGACGGCGACCCGATCCGCTTCCTCGTGCAGGGCACCCTGTACCCCGACGTCGTCGAGTCCGGCGGCGGCAGCGGCACGGCCAACATCAAGAGCCACCACAACGTGGGCGGCCTGCCCGAAGACCTGCAGTTCGAACTCGTCGAGCCGCTACGCGCCCTGTTCAAGGACGAGGTGCGGGCCATCGGCGCCGAGCTGGGCCTGCCCGCCGAGATCGTGCAACGCCAGCCGTTCCCCGGACCCGGCCTGGGCATCCGCATCGTCGGTGAGGTCACCCAGGCGCGCCTGGACCTGCTGCGCCAGGCGGATGCGATCGTGCGCGCCGAGCTGACCGCCGCGGGCCTGGACCGCGAGATCTGGCAGTGCCCCGTGGTGCTGCTCGCCGACGTGCGCTCGGTGGGCGTGCAGGGCGACGGCCGCACCTACGGCCACCCGATCGTGCTGCGCCCGGTGTCCTCCGAAGACGCCATGACGGCCGACTGGACCCGCCTGCCCTACGACCTGCTCGCGAAGATCTCCAACCGCATCACCAACGAGGTCGATGGGGTCAACCGCGTGGTGCTCGACGTCACGTCGAAGCCGCCGGGGACCATCGAGTGGGAGTAGGCGTCACGCCGCTCCCGTAGTCGTTCCGGAAGCACCCTCGCCAACGCGAGGGTGCTTCCGTCGTTAACCCGGCGCGGCGGTGCGGCGGTGCGGTCGGTATCGCGGTGCGGCGGTGGCACGGGCGTGATTGCGCGGCTGCTGAGGTAGGCGGGTCAGGCGCCGCTGTGCGGCAGGCGCGCCACCCGCCCAGCGGCGCCTTGCGCGCATAACCGACGAGAGGGCCGGCCCGTGGTGGGCCGGCCCTCTCGGGTGCTGCGGATGCTGCGGGAGCGAGGGAGCGCTACTCGCGGGCGATCATGAAGATGCGCAGCAGCTCGATGTAGAGCCACACGACGGTGACCATGATGCCGAACGCGCCGCTCCAGCCGTACTTGCGGGGCGCCCGGTTGTTGACGCCGCGCTGGATGAAGTCGAAGTCGAGCACCAGGGAGTACGCCGCCATCAGCACGGCCAGCACACCGATGACGAGGCCCAGCTTGATCTCGAAGCCGGCGATCTCGATGCTGCCGCTGCGCATGCCGAACGCACCGTCGACGGCGCCGAACATCATCATGCCGAAGTTGACCAGGGAGAAGACCGCGTAGCCGATCATCGCGATGAGGAAGACCTTGGTGGCCTTCTTCGATGCCCGGATCTTGCCGCTGGAGAACAGCGCCAGGGTCACGCCGACGACCACGAGGGTGGCGATGACGGCCTGCACGACGACGCCACCAGCCATCTCCTCGAAGAAGCGGGAGATGCCACCGACGAACAGTCCCTCAAACGCGGCGTAGGCGAGGATCAGGGGCGGCGACGGCTCCTTCTTGAAGGCGTTGACCAGGCCGAGCACGAGCCCGCCGATCGCGCCGAGGATGACCAGGAACGGCATCACCGGGGTGAGCACCCAGGCGGTCGCCGCGGCGGCCAGCAGAATCGCGAAGGCCAGAACTGTCTTGCCGATCGTGTCTTCGTAGGTCATCCGGTCGGTCTCCTGCGAACCGGCGGAGGGCGAGTTGTACAGCGCCTGCAGGTCGTTGTCGGAGAGCACCTTGGTTGATGCAACGGCGCCGGGAGCGCCGAACGCGGCGTTTCTAAATGCGGGGTTGGACGTAGCCATGGTTCCTGCCTAACAATCAGCTGGGTAAAGGGAAGCACGCCCGCCTCGGACGTGTGAGTCTGTGCCCCAAATCTACCCGAACAACCCGGGGTTTGCTGAGAGTCCGCTCAGAGACGACGGCGCGCGCCGGTGCGCCGAACCGCCAGAGCCCAGCCCAGCCAGGCGCAGGCCACGGTCGCGACGCCTCCGCTGAGCAGTCCGACCCAATTCTGGCCGTATTCGTTCAGCGCGCCCTTGAGCACGAAGCTCAGCACGATCACCGGGAGCACCGCCAGGTAGCTGCGCGCCGGCCGGTGCCGGGCGAACAGCCACCCGCCCAGCAGCATCGCGAACGCCCCGACGAAGTCCGGCCCGGCGACGAGCACCAGCGCGGCCACCAGGCACGGCAGCACCACCAGCAGCCGCCGCCACAGGGCGCCGGGCAGAATCAGCCAGCCCAGCAGTTGCACGCACGGCCCCACCAAGAGGAACCACAGGCTGTAGGTGCTGGTGAGGTTGGTCAGGGCGGCGCCGAGCACGATTGTGACCAGTCCCACCGCGTACCGCCACCGCACATCGCCCCAGCGCACGCGCGGCGTCGGGTCGATCCAGCTGGTCATACCCCAAGATTCGCACAGCCCGCGGCTAACCTTGACTCATGCCACCCCTCGTGATCGGACACCGCGGCGCCAGCGGGTACCGGCCGGAACACACCGAAGCCGCTTACCAGCTCGCCTTCGCCCTGGGCGCGGACGCGATCGAACCCGACATCGTCGCCACCAAGGACGGTGTCCTGGTCGTGCGGCACGAGAACGAGATCTCCGGCACAACGGATGTGGCCACGCGCGCCGAGTTCGCCGGCCGCCGCACCGAGAAGGTCATCGACGGTGTCGCCCTCACCGGCTGGTTCACCGAGGACTTCACCTGGGCAGAGCTGCGCACCCTGCGCGCCAGGGAACGACTGCCGGCCCTGCGCGGCCTGAGCGCCAGCTTCGACGGGCTCTTCCCGATCCTGCGGCTTCGGGACGTGTTCCGTCTGGTCGACCGGGCCGAGGCGCCGCTCGACCGGGAACTCGGCGTCGTCGCCGAGATCAAGCACGCCAGCTACTTCGAGTCGATCGGCCTGCCGCTGGACGAACTGTTCGCCGCCGAGGTCAACGAGGCCGGCTGGAACACCGGGGAGGGCCGGCTCACCATCGAGAGCTTCGAACGCACCGTGCTGGCCCAGGTGCAGGCGCGCGGGGTGTTCGGCCGCCGGGTGTTCCTGCTCGAGGCATCCGGTGCCCCCGCCGATCTCGTCGCCAGGTTCGGCGACCGGGCCACGCAGTACTCGGACTACCTCACCGACCTGGCGCTGTACCAGCTCGGCCACCAGGTCGACGGCATCAGCGTGCCCAAGTCGTTGATCCTCAACACGGATGCGGAGGGCAACGTCGACGGCGCCTCCGACCTCGTCGACTCCGCCCACGCCGCGGGCCTGGAGATCTACACCTGGACGCTGCGCCCGGAAAACCGGTTCCTCGCTCCCGGCTTCAGAATCGGCACCCGCAAGGCCGACTTCGGCAACTGGCAGGCCGAGTTCCGCACGATCATGGACACCGGCATCGACGGGGTCTTCGCCGACCAACCCGACCTGGCGGTCTTCGTGCGCGACGGGCTGCCGGCCGGGCTGCCGCATCCGCTCTCCCGCGCCTGAGGCCGAACCGTCCGCCGGGCGGATGTCGGCGGCTGCGCCTAGAATTGGCTCGCCATGACTTTGTCTTCAGACCTGCCCAACGCCCCCGCGACCAGGTCGTCGGCGACCCCGATCATCCTCGACGGACGAGCGGGTCCCGATGCCGGGTCCAACGCCGGTCAGCAGCAGAGCCCGCTCTTCGACGGGCTCAACCCGCAGCAGCTCGAGGCCGTGAAATACCGAGGTCCGGCCCTGCTCATCGTCGCCGGCGCCGGCTCGGGCAAGACCAGTGTGCTCACCCGCCGGGTGGCCAGCCTGATCGAGAGCCGGGAGGCCTGGCCCAGCCAGATCCTCGCGATCACGTTCACCAACAAGGCCGCCGCCGAGATGCGCGAACGGGTGCGCGGGCTGCTCGGCCAGGCGTCCGACGGCATGTGGATCAGCACCTTCCACTCCTCCTGCGTGCGCATCCTGCGCCGCGAGGCCGAGAGCGCCGGCCTGTCCACCAACTTCAGCATCTACGACTCGGCCGACTCCAAGGTCACCATCAAGCGCATCATCAAGCAGCTCGACGCCGACACCATGGGCTTCACCCCCGGCAATGTGGCGTCCAAGATCTCCAAGCTCAAGAACGAGCTGGCGGATGTCGACTCCTACGCCCGCAACGCGAACATGAGCGACCCGCAAGAGGTCATGTTCGTCGAGATCTTCCGCCAGTACACGAGAAGGCTGCGCGCGGCCAGCGCCCTCGACTTCGACGACCTGATCGGCGAGACGGTCTTCCTGTTCCGCGCCTTCCCCAAGGTCGCGGCGCTGTACAGGCGCCGGTTCCGGCACATCCTGGTCGACGAATACCAGGACACCAACCACGCCCAGTACGCGCTGGTGCGCGAACTCACCCGCCCCGTCGACGCCGAACTGGCCGACGACATGGAGGATCAGGGGCTGCACGTGAAAAACCTGCAGAATGCCCAGGGGCAGATCCCGGGCGCCTCGCTGACCGTGGTCGGCGACTCCGACCAGTCCATCTACGCCTTTCGCGGCGCCTCCAGCCGCAACATCACCGAGTTCGAACGCGACTTCCCCGGCACCAAGGTGATCCTGCTCGAGCAGAATTACCGCTCCACCCAGAACATCCTCTCGGCCGCGAACGCCGTGATCGGCAACAACTTCGATCGCCGCGAAAAGCGGCTGTGGAGCGCCGGCGGCGACGGCGAGAAGATCGTGGGCTACACCGCATACAACGGCCACGACGAGGCGCAGTTCGTCGCCGACGAGATCGAGGTACTGCACGCGGCGGGCATGGCCTACCGCGACATGGCGGTCTTCTACCGCACCAATGCGCAGACCCGGGCCCTGGAAGAGATCCTGGTGCGCGCCGCGGTGCCGTACCGGGTCGTCGGCGGCACCAAGTTCTACGAACGCGCCGAGATCAAGGACGCGCTGGCCTACCTCATCGCCGTCGCCAACCCGCAAGACGAGCTGGCGCTCCGCCGCATCCTGAACACGCCCAAGCGCGGCATCGGCCCGGCCACCGAAACCCAGCTGGCCAGCTTCGCCGACACCAACGGCATCAGCTTCCGTCAGGCGATGCGCGACTCCGGCGGCCTGGGGCTCGGACCCAAGGTGACCGGCGCCATCCTGAAACTGGCCACGCTGCTCGATTCGGCCGCGCTGATGATGGATCCCCAGAACCCGGCCGGAGCCGCCAACGTCAGCGACCTGCTCACCTTCCTGCTCGATGGCAGTGGCCTGCTCGCCGTGCTGCGGGCCAGCCGCGATGCGCAGGACGAGGTGCGGGCCGAGAACATCGAGGAGCTCGTCGCGCAGACCAAGGACTTCAACCGGGAGAACCCCGACGCCGGCCTGGTCGACTTCCTCACCCAGGTGTCGCTGGTGGCCGCCGCCGACGACCTCGACGACGCCTCCGGCACCGTCTCGCTGATGACCCTGCACACCGCCAAGGGCCTGGAGTACGAGGCCGTGTTCCTCACCGGCGTCGAGGAGGGGCTGCTGCCGCACCAGATGTCGGCCGGCGAACCGGGCGGCCCCGCCGAGGAACGCCGGCTGTTCTACGTGGGCATCACCCGGGCCAGGCAGCGCCTGTACCTGTCGTTGGCGATGACCCGCGCCCAGTTCGGCGAGGTGAACGTGGCGATGCCCAGCCGCTACCTGCAGGAGATCCCGGCGACCCTGATCGACTGGAAGCAGTCGCCCGGCATGGCCAACTCCCGCGGCGGTACCCAGCCCCGCGCTCTGAACGCCCGCCGCGACGGCGGCGGCTTCGGCAGCCGCAGCGGCACCCCCGGTCAGCTGCCGCCGGCACCCAAACCGAAGACCGAGTGGGCCAACCGGGTCACCGCGCAGGTGCGCGACAACGGTGACCTCACCCTGAACGCGGGCGACCGCATCCGGCACGTGGACTTCGGTGACGGCAAGGTCAACCAGGTCACCGGCGAGGGCACCAAGCGCATCGCCCACGTGCAGTTCGACACGAGCGGGGCGAAGAAGCTACTGATCAAGATCGCCCCGATCGAGAAGATCGAGTGACCGGCCCGACCAACGACGAGTCAACGGATGCGCGCTCCCGCCCCGAAACCCTGAGGCAGTGGGCACGATCCCTGCGTGCCCTGGACCTCGAGGTCGCCAGCCGGGCGACCCTGGCGATGGTGATACCGCTGATCGTGCTGGTGCTCGCGGGGCGGATCGACTGGGCGGTCTACGCCTCCTTCGGCGGAATGACGGCCCTGTTCGGGCGCAGCGAACCGTACCGGCTGCGGGCACGCTCGGTGAGCGTGGCAGCCGTCGGGATGCTCGGAGCGATCGCGTTCGGGCTGGGGCTGGCCGCCGTCGGGGCGCCGCTCTGGCTGCTCACCTGCGGTCTCGTCGTCGTGCTGGTCACCGGGGTGCTGCTGGTCAACACGATGGGCCTGTTTCCCGGTACCCCGCTGTTCTTCGTTTTCGCCTTCACCGTGTGCTCGCAGGTGCCCACCGAACCCGATCAGGTGGCGCCCCGGCTGCTGGTGGGCCTGGCCGGCGCGGCCTTCGCCTGGCTGGTGACCATGTCCGGTGCTCTGCTGCGTCGCGTGGTACCCGAACGAAGCGCCCCGCTGTTCAAGCAACTGCCGCGGCAGCCGCGCGTGAACCTCCGCGCGTGTCGCAGCGGCCGGGTCTGGCTGTCGATCGCACAGATGGTGGTGGGCAGCCTCGTCGCCGGCGGCCTCGCGATCATGGTGGGCATCGGGCATCCGTATTGGGCGGTCGTGAGCGTGGTGGCGGTGCTGCCGCCGCCCGGCGCGAAGCACTCCACCTCGCGGGCCTTCCACCGCATCTTCGGCACCGCCCTCGGGGTCATGGTCACCGCGCTGGTGCTGCTGCCGGGTCCACCGGTCTGGGTGCTGATCCTGGTGATCGCCATCGGTCAGTTCGGTGCCGAGATCCTGGTCGGCAAGCACTACGGAGCGGCCCTGCTCTTCATCACCCCGCTGGCGTTGACGGTGTCTCACCTGGGCAGCCCGATGCCGGTCTCGGTGTTACTGGTCGACCGGGTGGTGGAGACAGTTCTGGGCGGTGCGGTCGCCCTGGTGATCGTGGTGAGCACTCGCGCTGGCCTGGCCCGGAGCGCGCGGCGGCGGGCCGTCGACCGCTGACCGGCGCCGGGCCGTCGACCGCTGACCGATGCCTTGTCGGCGACCACCGACGACGGTACGGTGTGCTGCACCGGGGCCCGCGCGTTGCAGCCGTCCCGGTCAACCCGATCCCCGCACCGTTCAGCGTCGGCGCGCGTCCACAGGAGGCTCGATCATCATGACCCACGATTCCGACGGCCTATGGCCGCACGACCCCGAGGCGCTCGACGACAACCGCACCGTCGACGACCTCGAGATCCCCGAGGACGAGGAGCTGCTTCCCGACGCGGAGGACACCGCGCCGACCGACGTGGAGGACACCGATGAGTGGGGTGACGACGCCGACAACCGGCTGGTCGACCTCGGCGACGACACCGACGACACCGACGACACCGACGACGACCTCGACCGCTGACCCCGGTCGGGCGGTGCGGCACCGTCGCGCCAGGGCGACCTGCCCTGCCTCTTGCGGCTGAGGGACCCACAGCAGGACATCGGCCGGAAAATAGGATCCCGCGTCCAATCCCGTCCCTGTGAAGTCACTTCTTCCTTCCGAGGTGCGGCTCAGGGTCAGGGGGCCGGGAGCCGGGTCACCGGCGGGGGCGCCCAGGCGCCGTCCAGCACGTCGCGACGCGGGCCGTACAAGCGCATGGTCACGCCGAGCGGGCCCGGTGGCGCCGGCAGCCAGTTGGGCACCAGATGGTCCGGGGGGCGTTCGTGCTGCAGCACGAGGTCAAGCGAGCCGTCCGGGTTGTAGACCAACTGGTCCCGGTCGCCGATCGCGTACCGGTCGATCGGGTTGGCGGCCGGGAAGCCGTCAGCGTCGTACATGGTCAGCGACCAGAACGCCTCCACGGGCGGCAGCTCGTGCGCCTCGAAGTGCAGCGCGTACCGGTTCCCGCCATCGAGGGGCCGGCCGTCGGCATCCGCCATCAGGATCGGGTAGACAGCGTCCTCCGGCGGGTTGGCGCCGAGACCCACCAGCGCCACCACGGCGCGCTTGAGGTAGTCGTTGCCGTAGTTGCCCATGGTGTCGGTATTGAGCAGCCAGCCGTTCACCCGCCGGCCCAGCAGGGGCAGCGTGGCCAGCATGGTCGCTCTCGCCTCGGCCACCCCCTCCTCGAGCCTGCCGGTGTCCGCCGCATCCAGCCGCTCGCCGTCGAAGCGCAGGCCGGGCACGATGCCGAGGTGCCGGATGCGGGCCAGGACCGAATAGTCGGTCGCGTGCACCGGCACCGTCCTCAGTGCGGATGCCGCCCGCCTGAAGAACTCCACCCCGCTGAGCTGGGCCACGGTGCGCAGCGGTGGGGTGGACGAGTCAACCGTCGGGTCCAGCGGGAACGGCACGTACTCCACCGGCAGGGTGAGCCGCAATTGGTCTTGCAGCGCCCGCACCGCCGGGTAGTCGTCGACGCCGTTGGTCTGGAACCGGCCCACGATCCAGAGGTATGGCGTTGGTGCCTGCACGAGGCCGAGGCCGGCCGGCATCTCGCCCACCCAGCCGGGCGGCACCACGAGCAGGTCCAACGCCGCGGTTCCGGTGGTGCGCTTGCCCGGGTTGGCGAACACCTCGGTCCACATGTCGATCAGCGGCAGCATGTAGTAACGATCGGCGGTGTCCGGCAGGTGCACCAGCACGGGTCCCGCGCTGAGGTCCAGCCAGGCCAGCGAATACAGGGTGTCGAAGTTGGGTCGCACGACGTCGCGAAAGTCGGCCGTCGGAAAGGCGCGGGTGTGCACGAAGGTGTTCTCAGGTCCGCGGCCGAAGACCCGCCCCGGCGCGGTGTTGATGCTCTGCTGCCGGGTGACGTCCATCAGCACCAGCGGGTACAGGTAGAGGTAGGCCTCTTCGGCCAGGGTCTTGGGGTCGATCGACAGGGTGCTCATCGGCGCTCCTCCTGTTGAGTCTGAGCCACGCCCGGGCGTGCGGGCACGCGAACCGTTCGCACAGGCATTGTGGCCCATCACCTCGCCCGGGCACAGGGCTCGGCCGCCGAGGCGGTTATCCGGCGCTGCGACGGTGGCGCAGGCGCCGCACCAGGAGCGCGATCGCCCGCCAGCCGAGCAGGAACACGCCGAGCACGAGGACGGTCACGATCACGAAACTGGTCTGCACCCCCTGACCGCTGGCGAGGCGCAGGAGCATGCCGACGACCACGGTGATCAGCCACAGGCCCACCCCGGTCCACCAGATCTGCAGCGGCGTGCGCCAGGCGCGCAACACCAGCCAGGCCACGACGAGCCCGGCCAGGAACGGCCACCAGGTGCCCAGCACTCCCCAGAGGCCCTCGCCGTGGCTGGCCCGGCCGATCACCACGAACAGCAGCAGCATGGCCGCATCCAGGCCCGCCGCAAGCGAGATGAGGGCGAGGCTGGCGTTGCGATACGGCATGGGTTCAAGAATACCGGCCCGCGCCATCGGCACTCATCTGAGAAGGTAGAGTTTGAGATGGTCAGTATCTCTCGACGTCGAGCTAGTTTTCGCGCCGGGGAGCCAGACCACACCTACCCCATGCACGGAACGCTATGACGCGGATTGGAAGAGCAGCGTGGATCTTTACGAATACCAGGCCAGAGACCTGTTTGAACAGTATGGAGTGCCGGTTCTGCCGGGCATCATCGCAGACACGCCCGAGGAGGTGCGCGCCGCGGCCGAGAAGCTCGGCGGTGTCGTCGTCGTCAAGGCGCAGGTCAAGGTGGGCGGCCGCGGCAAGGCCGGCGGCGTGAAGGTCGCGAAGACCCCGGATGAGGCCGAAGCCGCCGGGCGCGCCATCCTGGGCCTGGACATCAAGGGCCACACCGTGAACCGGGTGATGGTCGCCGGGGGAGCCCGCATCAAGCAGGAGTTCTACTTCTCCGTACTGCTGGACCGGTCCAACCGCTCCTACCTCTCGCTCGCCAGCTACGAGGGCGGCGTGGAGATCGAGGTCCTCGCGGTGGAGAAGCCCGAGGCGCTCGCCTACGTGGCGATCGACCCGAACGCCGGCATCGACCTGGCCAAGGCCCGCGAGATCGCGATCCAGGCGAAGTTCCCGGCCGAGCTCGTCGACAAGGTCGCCCCGGTCTTCGTGCAGCTCTACAACGTCTACAAGGGCGAGGATGCCAGCCTCGTCGAGGTCAACCCGCTCGTCCTCACCGAGGAGGGCGACATCATCGCCCTCGACGGCAAGGTCACGCTGGACGAGAACGCCGGGTTCCGTCACCCGCACCACGCCGAACTCGAAGACGCGGCCGCTGCCGACCCGCTCGAGGCCAAGGCCAAGGCGAACGACCTCAACTACGTCAAGCTCGACGGTTCCGTCGGCGTCATCGGCAACGGTGCCGGCCTGGTCATGTCGACCCTCGACGTGGTCGCATACGCCGGGGAGAACCACGGCGGCGTGAAGCCGGCCAACTTCCTCGACATCGGCGGCGGAGCATCCGCCGAGGTCATGGCGGCGGGCCTCGACGTCATCCTGGGCGACCCGCAGGTCAAGAGTGTCTTCGTCAACGTCTTCGGCGGCATCACCGCGTGCGACGCCGTTGCCAAGGGCATCGTCGGCGCGCTCGCCGAGCTCGGCTCCGCGGCGAACAAGCCTCTCGTCGTGCGCCTCGACGGCAACAACGTCGAGGAGGGCCGTCGCATTCTCACCGAGGCGAACCACCCGCTCGTCACCCTGGCCGCCACGATGGACGAGGGCGCCGACAAGGCCGCCGAACTCGCCCACGCCGCCCGCTGACTGATTAAGGACAACTGACATGTCAATCTTCCTCAACAAGGATTCCAAGGTCATCGTGCAGGGCATCACCGGCGGTGAGGGCACCAAGCACACCGCCCTCATGCTCAAGGCCGGCACCCAGATCGTCGGTGGCGTCAACGCCCGCAAGGCGGGCACCACCGTCGTGCACGGCGACGTCGAGCTGCCCGTGTTCGGCACGGTCGCCGAAGCCATCGAAAAGACCGGCGCGGATGTCTCCATCGCGTTCGTGCCGCCGGCCTTCACCAAGGACGCCGTCATCGAAGCGATCGACGCCGAAATCGGCCTGCTCGTGATCATCACCGAGGGTGTGCCGGTCAAGGACTCCGCCGAGTTCTGGGCCTACGCCCAGGAGAAGGGCAACAAGACCCGCATCATCGGGCCGAACTGCCCGGGCATCATCACGCCCGGCGAAGCCCTCGTGGGCATCACCCCGGCGAACATCACCGGTAAGGGCCCGATCGGCCTGGTCTCCAAGTCGGGCACCCTGACCTACCAGATGATGTACGAGCTGCGCGACTTGGGTTTCTCCACCGCCATCGGCATCGGCGGCGACCCCATCATCGGCACCACGCACATCGACGCGCTCGCCGCGTTCGAGGCCGACCCGGAGACCAAGGCGATCGTGATGATCGGTGAGATCGGCGGCGACGCCGAGGAGAAGGCCGCCGCGTACATCAAGGAACACGTCACCAAGCCCGTCGTGGGCTACGTGGCCGGGTTCACCGCCCCCGAGGGCAAGACCATGGGCCACGCCGGCGCCATCGTCTCCGACGGAGCCGGAACCGCGCAGGGCAAGAAGGAGGCCCTCGAGGCCGCCGGGGTGAAGGTCGGCAAGACGCCGAGCGAGACCGCGACCCTGCTGCGCGAGGTTCTCGCCGCACTGTAACCCGCTTCCGAGCATGAGGGGCCCGCCGATTCGGCGGGCCCTTTCTCGTGCGCGGGGGCGCGAGTACGATGCCGGCACACGACGGATGCCGATGTTCCGATCGGAGGAGCATGTCCCGCAACGACGCCACGGTGCCGGTCCGGCCCGACTCTGCCCGCGCACCGGGCAAGGGCCTGGCCGCGGGCACGCTGGGCCTGTTCGGTTCCACAGTCATCGGGCTCGCGTCCACCGCCCCGGTGTACTCCCTGGCCGCGACGCTGGGCTTCGTGGTGCTCGCCGTGGGTGCCCAGGCACCCGTGGTGTTC
Organism: Cryobacterium sp. W22_MBD10_FK3; assembly: GCF_052113745.1. Taxonomy (NCBI): domain Bacteria; kingdom Bacillati; phylum Actinomycetota; class Actinomycetes; order Micrococcales; family Microbacteriaceae; genus Cryobacterium; species Cryobacterium sp. W22_MBD10_FK3. The sequence continues at coordinate 54,078 of NZ_JBGQOH010000004.1, read as the reverse complement.
GTGATCGCCTTCATTCCGATGCTGCTGGTGGCGTTCGCCTACCGGGAACTGAACCGGGACATCCCCGACTGCGGCACGACGTTCACCTGGGCGACCAAGGCGTTCGGCCCGTGGGTGGGCTGGATGGGCGGCTGGGGGGTGGCGGTGGCCGGCATCGTCGTGCTGGGCAACCTCGCCCAGATCGGCGGAATCTACTTCTGGCTGCTGGTGGCACCCGACCTGGCCGAGAACGCAACTCTCGTGACCATCACCGGGGTGGTGTTCATCGTGCTGATGGTGTGGGTGAGCTACCGGGGAATCGAGATCGGTGAGCGGCTGCAGAACGTGCTGCTGGGCTTCCAGTACCTGGCCCTGGTGCTGTTCACGGTGTTCACCCTGTGGGCGGTGTTCGACGGCAGCGCCCCGGCCGGCTCGACCACCCCTCAGGCCGAGTGGTTCAACCCATTCGCCCTCACCTCGTTCCCCGGCCTGGTCGAGGGTGTGCTGCTGGCCCTGTTCATCTACTGGGGCTGGGACACCTGCCTGTCGCTGAACGAGGAGACCCGCGACCCCAAGCGCATCCCGGGCCAGGCGGCGGTGCTCACCACGATCATCCTGCTGGTCACCTACGTGGGTGTGGCGGTCGCGGCGATGGCCTACGCCGGGCTCGGCAGCGACGGGCTCGGTCTGGGCAACGAGGGCAACGCCGACGACGTCTTCTTCGCTCTCAAGGACGCCGTGTTCGGGCCCTGGGCCTGGCTGCTCGTGGCCGCCGTGATGATCTCGGCGGTCTCCTCCACCCAGACCACCATCCTGCCCACCGCCCGCGGTACCCTCGCGATGGCCGTCTACAAGGCGCTGCCGCGCCGGTTCGCCCAGGTGCACCCGCGCTTCTACACCCCGTCGTTCTCCACCCTGATCATGGGCATCGTCGCGGTCGCCTTCTACGTGGGCATGACCCTGGTGTCGTCCAACATCCTCAACGACACCATCCTCTCGCTGGGCCTGGCGATCGCGTTCTACTACGCCATCACCGGCTACGCCTGCGTCTGGTACTTCAGGCACGACCTGTTCACCAGCTGGCGGAACGCCTGGATGCGCTTCGTCTTCCCGCTGCTCGGCGCGCTGCTGCTGACCGCGGCGTTCGTGTTCTCCCTCATCGACATGATCCGCCCCGACTACGGCTACACGGTGCTCTTCGGCGTCGGCGGTGTCTTCGTGGTCGGTGTCGGTTCCCTGCTGGTGGGGGTGCTGTTGATGATCGTCTGGTCGTTCTTCGCCGGCGCCAAACCGTTCTTCCGCGGCGAGTCGCTCAACCGCGACACCGCCGTGCTGGTGCCGGACGACGAGCTGCCGGTGACCCGGTCGGTTGACGGCGGGATCTGACGGCGGGATCTGACGAGGGGATCTGACGCCGGGATTCGCCGGGGATTCGGGTTGGGCGCGGCGGGGTACGACGAACCTGCAGCCCGCCCAGGGTAGGCTCCCTCACGGATATGAACCGTATAACGACTGCCCTGCTCGCCGCGCTCGAGGCGCTCATTGTCGTGGCCATCGGCGTGGGCATAGCCCTGGTGCCGCTCACCATTCTGTGGGGCACCCACTACGGCCTGGGCATCGACTGGTTCGTCTTCTGGCGTGCCGCCGTCGACGTCTGGCTGCTCGGAAACGGCGTGGATCTGGCCGTGCAACTGCCGATCGAGACGATCTCGGCGCTGAATCTGCCCGGTGCCGAGTCGCCGTTCAGCCTGACGTTCGCCCTGCTCGGCTTCGCCCTGCTGGCGATCCTGCTCGGCGTGCGCACCGGCCGCCGTGCCGCCGGCACCGGATACAGCTTCACGGCCGCCGGCGCGGCCATCCTCAGCTACGGTCTGCTCGCCGCGCTGCTCACCTTCTCCGCCGGCACCGCCGTCGTCACCCCCGCGGCGGTGCAGGGCGTCCTGCTGCCCACCCTGATCTTCGCCGGCGGGGTGCTGATCGGCCTGGCCGGGGCGCCCCGAGCGGCGCCGAGCCTGCCCGGCTGGGCGAGTCGCCCCCTCGGCGCGCAACTGCGCCGCATTCCAGCCGAAGTGCAGAGCCAACTCGCCGCGGCGCTGCGCGGGGGCACCGCCGCTGTCGCCGGCATCATGATCGTCTCCGGCCTGGCCGTTTTCGTGTCGGTCCTGGCCAATTTCGCCACCGTGATCGGCCTCTACGAAACCCTGCAGGCCGATGTGATGGGCGGCATCGCCCTCACCATCGCCCAGCTGGCGTTCATCCCGAACGTGGTGATCTGGGCGGCCAGTTGGTTCGTCGGTCCGGGCATCGCCCTCGGAGCGGGCAGCAGCGTCTCGCCGCTCGGCACCACCCTCGACGCCGTGCCCGGCCTGCCCCTGTTCGGCGCGCTGCCGCACGGCACCCTCGAATTCGGCTTCCTCGGCCTGCTCGTGCCGGTCCTGGTCGGTTTCGTATCGGCCGTGCTCGTGCGGCAAAGCCTGGACAAGCGCGCCAACGCCCCGCACGGGTCGGCGCGGATGCTGATCACCGGAGCATTGATGGGCGTCGTCGCCGGCATCCTGCTCGGCCTGCTCAGCTGGTGGTCGGCCGGCGCGATGGGGCCGGGACGCCTCACCGAGGTGGGCCCGAACCCGCTGCTCGTCGGTGCGCTCACGACGGTGGAGGTGGGTGTCGCCGCCGCACTCGGTATGCTCGTCGGTGGCCGTCGGGCCCGGAGCACGGATTCGCGCACCGAGGAAGTCTCAACGAAACGGTAGGCTCGGATGGTGCTGTCACTGGTCGTATTGATCTCCGGCGGAGGCTCGAACCTGCGCTCACTTCTCGAGGCGTCCAGCGACGCCGAGTTCCCCGCCCGGGTCGTGGCGATCGGTGCCGACCGGGACGCCGAGGGCCTCGCGCTCGGTGAGGAATTCGGCATCCCCACCTTCACGGTGCCGTTCTCCTCGCACGCCAACAGGGACGCCTGGGGCGACGCGCTGCTCGAGCAGATCCAGCAGTGGCAGCCCGACCTCACCGTGCTCAGCGGCTTCATGCGGCTGCTGCCGCCGCGGGTGGTTGCGGCCCTGTCGCCGCACCTGATCAACACGCACCCCGCCTACCTGCCCGAGTTCCCCGGCGCGCACGGGGTGCGCGACGCGCTCGCCGCCGGTGCGACCCAGACGGGTGCCAGCATCATCGTCGTTGACAACGGAGTGGACGACGGACCGATCGTGAGCCAGGAACGGGTGCCGGTACTGCCCGGCGACACCCAGGACTCGCTGCACGATCGCATCAAACTCGTCGAACGCCGCCTGCTCGTGCAGGCCGTGCTCGACATCGCCAACGGACACGTCGATCTCAAGGAGCATTCCCCCATATGAGCGGTCACACCAACGCCCGGAGCCTCTACCGCGACCGGGATGTCATTCCCGTGCAGCGGGCGCTGATTTCGGTTTCAGACAAGACCGGCCTGGTCGAACTGGCGCACGCCCTCGCCGCCGCCGGCGTGGAGATGGTCTCCACGGGCTCCACCGCCGCCACCATCCGCGACGCCGGCCACAGCGTCACGGATGTCTCCGCCGTCACCGGGTTCCCGGAGTCGCTCGACGGCCGGGTGAAGACCCTGCACCCGAGCGTGCACGCCGGCATCCTCGCCGACCTCCGCCTCGAGGCGCACGAGAACCAGCTCGCCGACCTGTCCATCGCCCCGTTCCAACTCGTGGTGGTGAACCTGTACCCGTTCGTCGAAACCGTCGAGTCCGGCGCGGAGCCCGCCGACGTGATCGAGCAGATCGACATCGGCGGACCCGCCCTGGTGCGCGCCTCCGCCAAGAACCACCCCAACGTGGCCATCGTGGTCGACCCCGAGGACTACCCGGAGATCATCGCCGCCGTGGCCGCCGGCGGCAGCACCCTGCGGTTGCGTCAGAAGCTGGCGTCGCTGGCCTTCGAGCACACCGCCAACTACGACCTGAGCGTGTCGGCCTGGTTCACCGAGAACGTCTACGACCAGTGGCAGGACGACACCGAGGCGCTCGGCGAGGAGATTCTCGACGCGTTCGACGCCATCGTCGGTAACACCGACGACACCGCCGACGCCCTGTTCCCCGAGACCCTCGCGATCGAAGCCACCCGCGCCACCGTGCTCCGTTACGGCGAGAACTCGCACCAGGCCGCCGCCCTGTATCTCGGCGAGGGCGGCCAGGGCATCGCCCAGGCCGTGCAACTGCACGGCAAGGAGATGTCGTACAACAACTACGTCGACGCCGACGCCGCCGTGCGCGCCGCGTTCGACTTCAGCGAACCGGCCGTGGCCATCATCAAGCACGCCAACCCGTGCGGCATCGCCGTGGCCAACCCCAAGGCGCCCGACGCCATCGCCTCGGCGCACCACCGGGCACACGACTGCGACCCGGTCTCCGCGTTCGGCGGCGTCATCGCCGCCAACCGCATCGTCACCCTGGGCATGGCCGAGACGGTCAGCCAGATCTTCACCGAGGTGCTCGTGGCGCCCGGGTTCGAGCCGGCCGCGTTCGAGCTGCTCAGCGCCAAGAAGAACATCCGGCTGCTGCAGCTGCCCGAGGACTACCGGCGCTCGTCGCTGGAGCTGCGCCAGATCTCCGGTGGCCTGCTCGTGCAGGAGACCGACACCTTCGACACCCTCGACACCGACGAGTGGCGCCTGGTGTCCGGCCCCGAGGTGGATGCCGCCACCCGCGCCGACCTCGAGTTCGCCTGGAAGGCCTGCCGGGCCGTGAAGTCCAACGCGATTCTGCTGGCGCACGCCGGCGCATCCGTGGGCGTGGGCATGGGCCAGGTCAACCGGGTCGACTCCTGCCACCTGGCCGTGAGCCGGGCGGGGGAGCGGGCCGAAGGCGCCGTGGCCGCGTCCGACGCGTTCTTCCCGTTCGCCGACGGCCTCGAGGTGCTGCTGGAGGCCGGGGTGACCGCGGTCGTGCAGCCCGGCGGTTCGGTGCGCGACGAGGAGGTCATCGCCGCGGCGACGGCCGCCGGGGTGTCGATGTACTTCACCGGGGAGCGTCACTTCTTCCACTGATCAAATGATTCGCAGGCGCCGGTGCGGCATCCGTTTTTCGCGGATGCCGCACCGGCGTTCGTCATTGTGTGGCTCTTCTCAGTCAGGGCTGTCAGACTGGGTGGTCCACGTGACACCGCCGTTGCAGACCTGTACAGACCTGACACGGAAAGGCCACCTGTGATCGACATTCTCGGCATGCCCCTGCCCGCCTTCCCGGTCGCCGTGGTCACGGCGATCGTGCTCGCCCTCGCCATCACCGCGATAGCGGCCCTTGCGTTCCGGCTGGTCGGCAAGCGCAAAGCCTGGGCGCGTGTGCTCGTGCAGCTCATCCGGGTGCCCTTCCGCATGACCATCCTGATCGGCGCGCTCTGGCTCGCCGTGGTCGGTTACCTCGACGTACCCGCCGACTGGGATGCCGCGTTGGGCTTCCTCTTCCGGGCCCTGTTCATCGGCAGCGCGACCTGGCTGCTCTGCGCGCTGCTCTACTATGCCGAGGAGATGGCCGCCAACCGGTACCGGATCGACGTGCGCGACAACCGGGTCGCGCGTCGGGTGCGCACCCAATTGCGGATGCTGCGTCGCATCGGCATCGTGATCATCATCATCTGCGCCATCGGCACCGTGCTGCTGAGCATCCCGGGTGCCGCGACCGTCGGGGCGAGTCTGTTCGCCTCCGCCGGTCTGCTCAGCGTGGTGGCGGGCCTCGCCGCCCAGTCCACTCTGGCGAACATCTTCGCCGGCATGCAGCTCGCGTTCAACAACGCCCTGCGCGTGGATGACGTCGTGATCGTCGAGGGGGAGTGGGGCAAGATCGAGGAGATCACCCTCACCTACATCGTGGTGCACATCTGGGACGACCGGCGGATGGTGCTGCCGTCCACCTACTTCACCACCACCCCGTTCCAGAACTGGACCCGGCACAACAGCGAACTGCTCGGCCAGATCGACTTCGACCTGGACTGGCGGGTGAACCCGGCCGCGATGCGCGAGGAGCTCAACCGCATTGTCGAGATGACCGACCTGTGGGACCGCCGTGCCGTGGTGCTGCAGGTGACGGATGCGATCGGTGGCTTCGTGCGGGTGCGCGTGCTCGTCACCGCGCAGGACGCTCCCACCCTGTTCGACCTGCGTTGCTTCGTGCGGGAGAACCTCATCGACTGGGTCAACGCGGAGAACCCGGAGGCCCTGCCGATGAGCCGGGTGGAGGTGCGGCACGAGCCCGAGGCCGCTCCGGTGCGGCCGTCATCGCGCGGCCGGAAGCCGGCCCGCCCGGTCATCGAGGCCCCCGGGCTGTTCTCCGGCGACGAGGGCGGCAAGGAACGTGCCCAGCACTTCACCGAGTCCATCACCGTGCAGGACTGGGAAGACGCCCCCGAGTCCCTGCCGGCGCCGCGCTAGCCGCCCCACGCAGGTCACCGACTTGCACCGAATTCCCGCTTGGCGCCATCCGAAGGGGCACTGTGCGGCAAGTGACGGATGCGGCGCGCTCGCGGGCCGGCCGCGGATCGCGCCGGGCGGAGGTGTTTTAGGCTGTGCGCATGACAACCTCCGGTGACTCTGGCATCCCCGTCGGCACGGCATCCACTGGCACCGCCAAGCGCGTGCTGGTACGCCGCCCGGTCGACATCCTCGCCGAGGGGCAGATCACCCACATCGACAGGGTCCCGATCGATCTGGACCTGGCCCGAGCGCAATGGGAGGGCTATGTCGCCGCCCTGCAGGCCGAGGGCTGGGCCACCACCGAGGTGGACCCCGCGCCGGACCAGCCCGACTCCGTCTTCGTCGAGGATGCCGTGATCCTGTTCGGCGACACCGCCGTGCTCTCCAGCCCCAGGGCTCCCAGCCGGCGCGGCGAGACGGCCGGAGCCGAGGCCGCGGTGCGCACCCTCGGCCTGACCGTACGGCGCCTCGACCTGCCCGGCACCCTCGACGGCGGAGACGTGCTCAAGGTGGGCCGCACCGTGTACGTCGGCCAGAGCCTCCGCACCAACGCCGACGGCGCCGCGCAGCTCGCCGCCATCGTCGAGCCGCTCGGCTACACCGTCGTGCCTGTCCCCGTGACCCGGGCCCTGCATCTCAAGACCGCGATCACCGCGCTGCCGGACGGCACCATCATCGGCTACCCGCCGCTCGTGGACGACCCGGGTCTGTTCGAGCGTTTCCTGCCCGTGCCAGAGGCCGAGGGCACCGCCGTCGTGATCCTCGACGAGAACACCCTGCTGATATCGGCCGCGGCCCCGCAGACCGCCGAACTGCTGACCGGGCTCGGCTACCGCACGGTCACCGTGGACATCACCGAGTTCGAGAAGCTCGAGGGCTGCGTCACCTGCCTGAGCGTGCGGGTGCGCTGACGCCGACCCGCACCAAGCGCCCGCCCTCGCGTCCGCATCCGCTGCCCGAGACCGTGGGCCGAAATTCGCTCTTGCGCCCAGCGCGCCCCTGGCCCTATCCTGAAAGGCTGCCTGAACAGGGGGGCACAAGACGATGACACGACGCGCTCAGGAGGCCGACATGACTAAGACAGCTCGCACCAGGTTCGCATCGATTGCAACCGGCGCTGCCTTCGTCCCGGCGCTCCGGCTCGCCTCCGCCTAGGGGCCCGGCCAGACCACCCACTGCCCGCATCATCGCGGGCGACTCATATCGGCGGGCGTCAACGCGCTCGACCTTTCCGACGCGGTCCACCGCGCCGACCTGGGAACCACCGTCGGCTTCGCCGCGGCTCGCGCACCCATTCAGAACGCACCATCCAGCCCGCCGACGCCTCGCGCCGCACCGGGCCCAGCCAGGAACACCAGATGACCACCACTGCTGAACAGCATCCGCCTCACACCGCTCCCACCCCCACCGTGCGAAGCAACACCCTCCGCACCCTGCTGCGGCTCTACCCGTACGCCAAGCCGGCTCTGCCGCGCCTGGGTCTGGGCATGCTCGCGGCGCTGCTCGCCTCGCTGGTGGCGCTGGCCATCCCGCAGGTGCTGCAGCAGCTTGTGGACGGCGCCCTCAGTCAGGGCGACACGGCGCCGATCTGGCCCGCCGTGCTCACAGTGCTCGGCCTCGGCGTGCTCGAGGCCATCATGATCGCCCTGCGCCGCTGGTTCGTGTTGGTGCCCGGCACCCACATCGAGTCCAGGATGCGCAACGCCCTGTACAGCCGGCTGCAGGACCTGCCCGTCACCTTCCACGACCGCTGGCCGAGCGGGCAGCTGCTCTCGCGCGCCATCAGCGACCTCAACATGATCCGCCGATGGATCTCCTTCGGCCTGGTGCTGCTCGTGGTGAACTTCCTCACCATCCTCGCCGGGGTCGTCATCCTGGTGTCGATGAACTGGATCCTCGGCCTGATCTTCCTGGTCTGCTCGATCCCGATCTGGATCTACGGTTACGTCTTCGAGGAGAAGTACTCCGTGATCGCCCGCCGCAGCCAGGACCAGTCCGGCGACCTGGCGACCGCCGTCGAGGAATCGGTGCACGGCATCCGGGTGCTCAAGGCCTTCGGCCGGGGCAGCTTCGCCTTGAAAAGCTTCGCCAACCAGGCCGAAGAACTGCGCGGCACCGAGATCGAGAAGGCCCGCGCCATCGCCGGCATCTGGCTGTGGCTGCTGCTGGTGCCCGACGTGGCATTCGCGCTCTGCCTGGTCACCGGTGTCTGGCTCACCAGCCAGGGCCAGCTCAGCGTCGGCGAGCTGGTGGCGTTCTTCGCCACCGCCACCGTGCTGCGCTTCCCGGTGGAGTCGATCGGTTTCCTGCTCTCGATGACGTTCGACACCCGCACCGCCACCGACAGGTTCTTCGACATCCTCGACACCCCCAACACCATCACCGACCCGCCCCGCCCGGTCACCATCACGACCCCGCGCGGCCGGCTCGCGTTCGAGAATGTGCACTTCCGCTACGCGGACTCGCCCGAACGCTTCCCCGACCTGCTCGACGGGGTCAACCTGGTGCTCGAACCCGGTGAGACCATGGCCCTGGTCGGGCTCACCGGCTCCGGCAAGTCCACCCTGACGGCGCTCACCACCCGGCTGTACGACGTGACGGATGGCTCGGTGACCCTGGACGGGGTCGACGTGCGGGCCCTCCGCCGCGAGGAACTGCGCCGCCACATCGCCATGGCGTTCGAGGACGCCACCCTGTTCTCGGCATCCGTGCGCGACAACGTGCTGCTCGGTCGCCCGGAGTTCGCCGAACCGAGCCCCGAGGCCGACGCCGCCCTGGCGGAGGCCCTGCAGATCGCGCAGGCCGGCTTCGTGCACGACCTGCCCAACGGCGTGGACACCCTCGTCGGCGAGGAGGGCATGAGCCTGTCCGGCGGCCAACGGCAGCGCGTTGCCCTGGCCCGCGCCGTGGCCGCGGCGCCCGCCGTGCTGGTGCTCGACGACCCGCTGTCGGCGCTCGACGTGAACACCGAGTCGCTCGTGGAAGCCGCGCTGCGTCGCGTGCTCGCCTCGACGACGGCGCTGATCGTGGCGCACCGCCCGTCCACGGTGATGCTCGCCGACCGGGTGGCGCTGCTCGAAGCCGGCCGCATCACCGCCGTCGGCACCCACTCCGAGTTGCTGGCCACCAACGCGCACTACAAGTTCGTCATCTCCAGCCTGGAGGACGAAGAACGACGAGAGTCCGAGCGAGCGGGAGAAGCACTGTGAGTGTCATCGGTGTCGAAGGCGAAGAACGCCTCGACTACACCAAGGCCGAAAGCGGACAGATCCGCCGGCGGTCGCTGCACCTGCTCGGTTCGCTGCTCTTCCCGGTGCGCTGGTCGGTTGTCGTGGCGATGCTCGTCGTGGTCGTGTCCACGGCCGCGCAGGTCGCCGGCCCCGCGCTGATCGCGTACGGGATCGACAAGGGCCTGCCGGCCCTGCTCGAGCAGGACTGGGTGCCGCTGGCGGCGACCGGTGTCGTCTACCTCGTCACCGGTGTCACCGGCGCGCTGCTGATCGCCTGGTACACGGTGCTCTCCGCCCGGATCAGCCAGGCCGTGCTCATCGACCTGCGGAAGCGCGTGTTCCTGCAGACCCAGAGGCTCAGCCTCGAGTTCCACGAGTCGTACACCTCCGGGCGCATCATCTCCCGGCAGACCAGCGACCTGGATGCGATCCGGGAGCTTCTGGACTCCGGCATCAACCAGCTCGTGCAGGGTCTGCTCTACATGGTCTTCACCGGCATCGCCCTGGTCGCCCTCGACGGGGTCAGCGGTCTGGTGCTGCTCGTCGCCCTGGTGCCGCTGCTCGCGCTCACCCGCTGGTTCCAGGTGCGCTCCCAGCACCTGTTCCGCCAGTCGCGCACGGCCTCGGCGAGCCTGATCGTGCAATTCGTCGAGACCATGACCGGCGTGCGCGCCGTCAAGGCATTCCGCACCGAGAAGCGCAACGAGGGTGTCTTCGGCACGCTCGTGGAGGCCTACCGGCTGGTCAACGCCCGGGTCATCCAGCTGTTCGGCGTGTTCGACCCCGGCCTGATCCTCATCGGCAACGTGACCGTGGCCGCGGTGCTGCTGGTCGGCGGCTTCAGGGTCGCCGACGGCCAGCTGGCCATCGGCGCGCTGCTCGCCGCACTGCTGTACACCCGCCGGTTCTTCGACCCGATGGAGGAGATGGCGATGTTCTACAACTCCTACCAGTCGGCCGCGGCGGCGCTGGAGAAGATCTCCGGGGTGCTCGAGGAACGCCCCGGCGTGCCTGACCCGGTCACGCCGGTGGACCTGTGGACGTCGAAGGGCGCCGTGCGGTTCGACAACGTGCAGTTCGAGTACCAGGCCGACCGGGTCATCCTGCCGCAGTTCAGCCTCACCCTCGAGCCAGGGCAGACCATCGCCCTGGTCGGTTCGACGGGCGCGGGCAAGTCGACCCTGGCGAAGCTGATCTCCAGGTTCTACGACCCGTCACACGGCAAGGTGCTGCTTGACGGCGTGGACCTGCGGGACCTGCATCCCAAGGACCTGCGCCGGGCCATCGTGATGGTGACCCAGGAGGCGTACCTGTTCAGCGGCAGCGTCGCCGACAACATCGCGATCGGCAAACCGGATGCGACCAGGTCGGAGATCGAGGCGGCCGCACGCGCGGTGGGCGCGCACGACTTCATCGAGGGGCTGCCCGGCGGCTACGACACGGACGTGAACAAGCGCGGCGGCCGGGTCTCGGCCGGGCAGCGCCAGCTGATCTCGTTCGCTCGGGCGTTCCTGGCCGACCCGGCGGTGCTGATCCTCGACGAGGCCACCTCGTCGCTGGACATCCCCAGTGAACGGCTGGTGCAGGAGGCCCTGCAGACGCTGCTCAGCGACCGTACCGCGGTGATCATCGCGCACCGGCTGTCGACGGTGGCCATTGCCGACCGGGTGCTGGTGATGGAGAACGGTGTGATCGTCGAGGACGGCACCCCCGACATGCTCATCTCGGGCACCGGCCGGTTCTCCCGCCTGCACGCCGCCTGGCGGGAGTCGCTGGTCTAACCCGCGGGCTAGCGGGGGCCCAGGGGCGCGACGTTGGGGGGCGCCAGGGGGGACGGTTCGCGCAGCTCGACGAAGATCGCCCGGGTGGGGGTGGAGCCGGTGTTCTCGCCCGAGTGGGTTTGGGCGGGTAACCAGCGCGCCTCGCCGGCATCCAGAACGGCGTCGAAGACCCGTTCGCCGCTGGAGAGCCGACGCCGAAACCCGCTCAAGGTGACCATGACGCTGTCCGGATGCCGGTGTGGGGTGGTTTCGTCGCCGGGCTCGTCCTGGTACTCGAGCACCCGCACCCGCTCGTTTTCGAACAGCACCCGGTAGTGCTCCGGATTCGACCTCACCGGGTCGGCCGCGTCGCCCCGCTCAGTGACCTCACCCTCTGCCGCATCCATGCCGGCACGATACACCTCGCGGGAACTGTGAGAAAAGCACCGAAAACCTCGAGTTCTAGGTGCGTGAGGCACAGTTCGCGGGAGGGGCGGGAGGCCCTCGGGAGAGGGGTTTGAGTCGGGCGTGTTTCGGGGATGTCAAGGGTCGGCAACCACTCGCCGGGAACCCGCCTGACCCGCTTGACACTCCCCGGGCGGGCGGCGAATCTGGTCCAAGGGAACACAACCGCCTCGCACGAGCACCTTCGTTCCCGAGCCGGCGCCACCGGTCATCCGACGGTGTCGGCCTGTCTGATCGGGGGATCACCCAGCATGGATTCAGTCACCATCGTGGGCGCAGGGGTGGTGGGTCACGCGAGTGCCGCGGCCCTCCGCGCCCACGGCTACACCGGCCGCATCACCGTGCTCGGCAGCGAACGCCACCGTCCGTACGACCGGCCGCCGCTCGGCCGCGGATTCCTCACCGGCCAGACCACGATCGGCGAACTGGCCCTCGAGGCCGCGGGCGAAGACCTCGACGTGGACTGGCGGTTGGGGGTGGCGGCCGCCGCCCTCGACCCGGCCGCGCACCGGGTGACCCTGGCCAACGGCTGCACCGTGGATGCTGACGCCGTCGTCATCGCCACCGGCTCCGCTGCCCGGCGCTTCGACACCATGCCGCGCGGGGTGCACACCCTGCGCACCGTGGAAGACGCCCTGGCGCTCCGCGAAGAGCTGCTGCCCGGCGCCCGCATGATCGTGGTCGGCTCCGGCGTGATCGGCCTCGAGGTGGCATCCACCGCCCGGGAGATGGGCCTGGACGTGACGGTGCTCGGCAGCACCACGGATGCGCTCTGCGCGACCTTCGGCCGTACCGTCGCGGACGCCGTGTTCGGCTTGCACGAGCGCCGGGGCATCACCGTGCGCACCGACCTGCGGGTGGCCGACCTGACCGGACCCGGGTGGGTGTCGGGGGTGCGACTCACGACGGGGGAGGAGATCGGCGCCGATGTGGTGCTGCTCGACATCGGCGCGGTGCCGCTGGTGGGCTGGCTGGGTGATTCCGGCCTCGATCTGCGCGGTGGGGTGGTCGCCGACGCGGCGGGCGCCACGGCCAGCCCCGGCATCGTCGCCGTCGGCGACTGTGCCGCGTGGCTGGATCCGTTCAGCGGCACACACCACCGCATCCCGCACTGGAGCGACACCCGCAACCGCCCGGCGATCGCCATTGCCGCGCTGCTCGGGGTGCACCTGGGGGCGGCGGCGCCGGCGCTGGTGAGCTCGGCGCAGGCGGGCGCCCGAGTGCAGTTCGCCGGCCGACTGCACGGCGACGAGCTGATGACCGTGGAGGCCGGCAGCGGCGACACCGGCGACCTGTTGGCCGTCTACCGCCGCGGCGAGCAGCCGGTGGCGGTGCTGGGCATCAACCAGCCGGTGCGGGTGCAGGAGTGGCAGCTGCGCCTGACGGCGCCGACCGCGGTCACGGGCGCCAGCGCGCCCGGCTGAGATCCACCCGGTAACCGATCTCCGGCTCCGCACCGAACAAAAGCGGCGTGTGCTCGGCGCTGTAGTGCACCAGCGCCCGGCTCTCGTGGCCGATCGGCGGGAGACCTCCCGCGCGGATCACCCGCCACCACGGCGCATCCGCCCCGAACTGTGCCATCGTCTGGCCGACGACGCGGGCGGCGCGGGAGCCGAGAGTGGCGGCGACGTCACCGTAGGTCATCACCTGGCCGGCCGGGATAGCCTCGACGATGTCGAGCACGGCCTCGACGAATGGGCTGGTCGGGGACAGGCGCATGGGCTACAGGGTGAGCGCGCCGATGACCTCGCCGAACTCGGTCTCGCCGATGTCGGCGAACCCGATGCGGTGGAAGAACGCCTCTGGGCCCTGCTCGCCGGGCTCCCAGATGACGGTGATGCGGTCGAATCCGCGGCGGCGGGCCTCTTCGGCGAGGGCTTCGGCGGCGAACTTGCCCACACCCATGCCCTGGGCTTCGGCGTCGACGTTGATCCGCCAGATGCAGGCCCGGAATTCCTCCTGGGGGGAATCGGGGTCGAAGTTGCCGTGGATGAACCCGGCGACCTCGCCGTCGAGCAGCACGACACGCTGCCAGGCGGTGGCCGGGTTGATCACGGAGGCGGCCACCGAGTACGAGACCGGCGCGATGAATTGCTCCTGACCAGGCTTGAGGCTCAGGTTGTTGGCCGCGACGATATTGCGCGCGGACAGGTCTTCAAGTCGAAGTTCAGGCATACCCCAAGGTTATCGCCCGGGTGCCGCGGCAGGTAGTCGGGTTTCTGGGGGACCCGGGGACCGCGGCAGCAGCCCGACGAAGTGTCTCGATGTCGAGAGAGTTACCGCCCTCGGCTAGGATTGTTGACGGCCCCACGCCCCGACTCACTGAGGAGAATCCATTGTCGAAGATCAAGGTTGCAGGTACTGTCGTCGAACTTGACGGGGACGAGATGACCCGCATCATCTGGCAGGCCATTAAGGACTCCCTCATTCACCCGTACCTCGACATCGACCTCGAGTACTACGACCTCTCGATCCAGAAGCGCGACGAGACCGACGACCAGATCACCGTCGACGCGGCCCTCGCCATCCAGAAGCACGGCGTCGGCGTGAAGTGCGCCACCATCACGCCCGACGAGGCCCGCGTCGAGGAATTCGGCCTGAAGAAGATGTGGGCCTCGCCCAACGGCACCATCCGCAACATCCTCGGCGGCACCATCTTCCGCGAGCCCATCATCATCTCCAACATCCCGCGCCTGGTGCCGGGCTGGAACAAGCCGATCATCATCGGCCGCCACGCGTTCGGCGACCAGTACCGCGCCACCAACTTCCGCTTCGAGGGCGAAGGCACCCTCACCATGACCTTCACCCCCAAGGACGGCGGCGACCCGCAGCAGTTCGAGGTCTTCCAGGCTCCGGGCAGCGGTGTGGCCATGGGCATGTACAACCTGGACAAGTCGATCATCGACTTCGCCCGCGCCTCGCTGAACTACGGCCTGGAGCGCAACTACCCGGTCTACCTGTCGACCAAGAACACCATCCTCAAGGCGTACGACGGCCGGTTCAAGGACATCTTCCAGGAGATCTTCGACACCGAGTTCAAGGACCGCTTCGAAGCTGCCGGCCTCACCTACGAGCACCGCCTGATCGACGACATGGTCGCATCGGCGATGAAGTGGGAGGGCGGTTACGTCTGGGCCTGCAAGAACTACGACGGCGACGTGCAGTCCGACACCGTGGCGCAGGGCTTCGGTTCGCTGGGCCTGATGACCAGCGTGCTCTCCACCCCTGACGGCAGCGTCGTCGAGGCCGAGGCCGCGCACGGCACCGTGACCCGGCACTACCGCCAGCACCAGCAGGGCAAGCCCACCTCGACCAACCCGATCGCGTCGATCTACGCCTGGACCCGCGGCCTGTCGCACCGCGCCAAGCTCGACTCCAACCCGGCGCTCGCCGAGTTCGCGCACACCCTCGAGGACGTCGTCGTGAAGACTGTGGAGAGCGGCAAGATGACCAAGGACCTCGCGCTGCTGGTCGGCCCCGACCAGGGCTACCTCACCACCGAGGAGTTCCTGGCCGCGATCGCCGAGAACCTGCAGGCCCGCCTGGCCTAACCCGCCGCATCCGCGCCGCGCGCATCCGCGCCGCGCGCACCCGCTCGCACAAAGGCCCCGCCGATCCGGCGGGGCCTTTGTGCGCCCAACTGTTGCCGTTGCGGACAACTGCACCCGGCACACCGGCACCATTTGTCCGCATCGGGCACAGATAGCCGACGGGCCGGCACGGACGGGGACGGACGGGGACGGACGGGGACGGGTAAGGACGGGCAGCGACGGGCGGGGCGACGAAGGCCAGGCTTTCCTGGCTGGTGCGCAGGGGCCTTTCGAGGTGACAATGGAGCCATGTCCACCCTCGAGGGAGCATTCCGCCGGTACCCGGTTGTGGCGGCAACCATCCTGATCGGCCTGCTGGGCCTGCTGCTGTGGGCCGTCGGTCTGACCAGCGCTGTGCAGTGGCTGTTCTCCGGCCTGGGCCTGGTGGTGGCCGGCATCGAGGGTGTCGGCATGGTCAAGCGGATGCGCCAGGGCACGGTCGGCGTCGACCTGCTGGCGATCATGGCGATCGTCGCCACCATCCTCGTGGGCGAGTACGTGGCCACGCTCCTGATCGTGCTGATGCTCTCCGGCGGCGCCGCCCTCGAGGAGTACGCCGCCGGTCGCGCCCAGCGGGAGCTGAAGACCCTCCTCGAGCGGGTGCCGCAGATCGCTCACCTGCTGCCCGACGGTTCCTCCGAGGTGGACGACGTGCCGGCGACGCAGGTGCAGATCGGTGACCTGCTGCTGGTGCGTCCCGCCGAGATCGTGCCGGTGGATGCCGACCTGGTCTCGGCCGTGGCGGCGTTCGACGAATCGTCCATCACCGGCGAAAGCCTGCCGGTGGAGCGCCACGCGGGCGATCCGGTGCTCAGCGGCTCGATCAACGGGCAGGCCGCCGCCACCGTGCGCGCCACCGCCCTGGCCGCCGACAGCCAATACCAACAAATCGTGGCGCTGGTGGGCGAGGCCGCCGCGAGCAAGGCCCCGGTGGTGCGCCTGGCCGACAGGTACGCGGTGCCGTTCACCGGGGTGGCGCTGCTGATCGCCGGCCTGGCCTGGTTCGTCTCCGGCGACCCGGTGCGCTTCGCCGAGGTGCTCGTCGTGGCCACCCCGTGCCCGTTGCTCCTCGCCGCGCCGGTGGCGTTCATGGGCGGAATGAGCCGTGCGGCCCGCAACGGCATCATCGTCAAGGGCGGGGGAGTGCTCGAGGCGCTCGCCCGCGCCAAGACCGTGGTGTTCGACAAGACCGGCACCCTCACCTACGGTACCCCGGCCATCGCTCGGGTGTGCCCTGAGCCCGGGTTCGGTGAGGACCAGCTGCTCACCCTGGCCGCGTCGGCCGAGCAGTATTCGTCGCACGTGCTGGCCGCATCCGTCACAGCGGAAGCAGAGAGGCGCAACCTGGCGTTGTTGCGCACCACCTCGGCAGAAGAACTGCCCGCGCACGGGGTGACGGCCCGATTTCGCCAGCAGGAGGTGATCGTGGGCAAACTGTCGTTCGTGGCCGAGCATGCCCCCGATGCCTACCCTGCCGACCTTGCCGGCGGGGAATTGGCCATCTACCTGGCCGTGGACGGCCGTTTCGCCGGCTGCATCGTCGCCAGCGACCGGGTGCGGGACAACGCCCGCGCCACCGTGCAGGCCTTCGACAGGCTCGGCGTGCACGAGTCGGTGATGCTCACCGGCGATGCCCGCACCACCGCCAACCACATCGCCCGGCAGGTGGGCATCACCCGGGTGCGCGCCGACTGCCTGCCTGTCGACAAGGTCGACGCCGTGCGGGCGATCCGCGACCGGCCGGTGATCATGGTCGGCGACGGCGTCAACGACGCCCCGGTGCTCGCCGTGGCCGACGTGGGCATCGCCATGGGCGCCAAGGGCTCCACCGCCGCCAGTGAGTCAGCGGATGCCGTGATCCTGCTCGACGACCTGTCCCGCGCCGCCCGCGCCGTCGCCATCGGCCGGGACACCGTGCGCATCGCCCTGCAGAGCATCTGGCTGGGCATCGCGCTCAGCATCGGCCTGATGATCGTCGCCGCGTTCGGGCTGATCCCCGCCACGGTCGGTGCCCTGCTGCAGGAACTCGTGGACCTGGCCACCATCCTCAACGCGCTGCGGGCCATCGGCGGCCGCCGCGACATCCGCGCCCGCGGGGTCGCCGCGCGGATCCCCGCGGCGACCCGGCCGGTGCCCACCAGCTGACGCGCCCCCGCCAGCTCGCCCACGCGCCTCCCGGGGCCGCCGAGCGCCTAATCTGGAGGGATGCGACGCATCCGTTCACCGTTCGGGCCCACCCACAGCCGAACGGCGAACGAACCCCGCCTCGGCCGGGACGTGTACGTGCTCGGCGTCATCGCCTTCTTCGTGATGGTGGGCTTCGGCGTGGTCGTGCCGGTGTTGCCGGTATACGTGAAGAGCTTCGGTGTGGGCAACCTGGAGATCGGCGCTGTGGTGTCGGCGTTCGCCCTGATGCGCTTCGTCGCCAGCCCGGTCTGCGGCAAGCTCATCGACTGGGCCGGCGAACGCACCATCCTGGCGGTCGGCATCGGCATCGTCGCGGTGTCCAGCGGCCTGGTCGGCATCGCCGGAAGCTACCCGCAACTGCTGCTGCTGCGGGGGGCGGGCGGCATTGGTTCGGCGATGTTCACCGTCGCGGCGATGACCCTGCTGCTGCGCACGACCGCGCCGGGCATCCGCGGCCGCGCCGTGGGCTTCTACCAGGGCGGCTTCCTCATCGGCGGCATGGCCGGACCGGCGCTCGGCGGCCTGCTCGCCACCATCTCGCTGACCGCACCGTTCTTCTTCTACGCCGGCACCCTGGCCGTGGCCGGCCTGATCGGCCTGGTGCTGCTGCAACCGGCCACCCGCGCCGGCACCGGACCCACGGGCGCCCCCACCCCGCTGCTGCCGTTGGGCACGGTGTTGCGCGACGCCCGGTTCCGCGCCGCCTGCCTGGCGAACTTCTCCCAGGGCTGGTCATCGTTCGGCGTGCGCGGCGCGCTCGTGCCGGTGCTGGTCGTGGAGGTGCTCAAGGGCCCGAGCGCCTGGACGGGCATCGCGTTCGCCATCGCCGCGGTCGCGCAGACCCTCGCCCTGGCGCCGGCGTCGAGGTTCGTCGACACCGTCGGCCGCAAGCCCGCCATCATCGGGTCGTTCCTGGTGGCCGCCGTGACCATCACGGCGATCCCGTTCGCCCCCAACATCGTGATCCTCACCGTGCTGCTCAGCGTCTACGGGGTCGCCGCGGCGTTCATGGGCACCGCGCCGGCGGCATCCGTCGGCGACGCGGCCGGCACCGCGGGCGGGCGGCCGGTCGCGATCTTCTCGATGTTCTCCGACTTCGGCGCCATCGTGGGACCGCTCGTGGCGGGCCTGCTCGCCGACACGGTGTCCTACCCGGCCGCGTTCCTGCTCGGCGGCCTGCTCTTCGTCGCCACCTCCCTCTACGCGCTGCGGATGCCCGCCGGCCTGCCCGCGCAGCCCGCCCCCGAGCCGCCCGCCCGCTGATAGCCCGCCCGTCATCCGCTGACATCCGGCGACCCGGTCCGGCATAACTCCTGCTGGAAATGCAGGAGTTGTGCGTATCCGGCGGGCGCGGGCGGTTCTACGGTGGGGGCATGGACTACCTCGAGGTGCCCGTACCGGCCGATCTGTCCCCCGAGGTGCAGCGGTTGTGGTTTCTGGAGCAGCCCGCCGAGCAGCGCTACGAGCGCATCTTCCCGCAGCCGGCCCTGCACCTGATCGTCAACCTGGCCGGGCCGTACCGGCTCTTCGACCTGCAGACCGGGGCGGTGCGTGTGCTTCGGGCCGGGTTCCTCTCCGGGCTGCAGCCGCGGTTCCTGATGAGCCAGAGCCCGCCGGCCATCCGCCACATCGCCGCCGAGCTCGCGCCCTTCGCGGTCGCCCGGTTTCTGGACCTGCCCGCCACCGCCCTGACCGGCACCGTGCGGGAAAGCCAGGGTCTGCTCGGCGACACCGACGCCGTGCGAGCGGCCGCCGAGCAGGCCGAGAACCCGGCGGCGGCGGTGGCGGTGCTGATCGAGCACCTGCGTGCGCGGCAGCGACCCAGCGGGGTGCCGCCGGCGGTGGTGCGGGCCTGGTCAGGCATCCAGCACAACCCGGATGCGCCGATTCCGCAGATCGCGGCGGCCGCCGGCACCAGCCACCACCGCCTGATCGACGGCTTCAGGGCCTGGTGCGGGGTGACGCCCAAGGTCTACGCGGACATCGTGCGGTTCCGGCAGTTCATCGACGCCCTGCCGTTGCGGGGGCCGATGCCCAGCTGGGCCGATCTGGTGGCATCCAGCGGATACTACGACCAGCCGCATTTCATCAGGGTGTTCCGGGCGTTCACGGGCCTCTCGCCCACCCGGTACCTCGATATCGTCGCCCGGTACGGGCCCGAGTACGCCGCGTTCGTGCCGCTGGACGAGCCGCACGGAGTGCCGGAATTTTCTACAAGACCCCGGGGGCCGGGCGGTCTACGGTGACAGTGTCCCGGATGGGCCGGGACCACCACCCCCGGGAGCGGTCATGGACGGGTCCTTCAACTGGCTGGCGATCGCGCTGGCCGCACTCTCATCGTTCGTCATCGGCGGACTCTGGTACTCGGTGCTCTTCGCGCGCCCCTGGCAGCGCGCGGCGGGGGTCACCGACGATCAGCTCGCGCACGGAACCGCGCGGGTCTTCATCGGGTCCGCGGTCCTGGCGATCGTGATGGCGATCAGCCTGGCCGCGTTCATCGGCTCGAGCGGGGTGGGCTTCGGTGTCTTCGCCGGTTTCGCCACCGGTGCCACGTTCGTGGCCGCCGCCTTCGGCGTGAACTACCTGTTCGAACGACGAAGCCCGCTGCTGTTCGCCATCAACGGGTCGTACAACGTGGTGTCCTTCACCGTGATGGGCGCCATCATCGGCCTGATGCAGTAAGGCTCAGGCGCCGAGCTCCTTGCGGCCGGAGAGGATGCCGCTGACGGTGGCGACCACCGCGAAGACGCCGGCCACGATCGGCTGGCCCAGGTCCCACCAGGCGAGCGCGGCAGCGCCGAACACGAAGATCTCCACGATCGCCTTGCCGAACGGGTCGAGCCTGAACACGGCCTTGGGCGAACGGAACAAGGCCCAGACCAGGATCGCGAACGCCGGCGCGAGAATGCCGACCAGAATGCCCGGCCACGGCAGCGGCCAGGCCAGGAAACCCCAGAGCGCGAGACTGACGAAGGCGAACAGTTCGAGCACAAAACGCAGAATGTCGTTGGCGCCGATGGTGGGGGCGGGGCGGGTGTCGTTCACCCGCCAATCCTACCCACCGGGCTACTTGAAGATGATGGTGCGGGCGCCGTCGAGCAACACCCGGTTCTCGGCGAACCACTTCACCGCCTGGGTGAGGGTGCGGCTCTCCTCGTCCTGGCCGATCGCGACCAGCTCGGCCGAGGTGCGGGAGTGGTCCACGCGCACCACGTTCTGCTCGATGATCGGCCCCTCGTCGAGATCGCTCGTGACGAAGTGCGCCGTGGCGCCGATGAGCTTCACCCCGCGCGCGTGCGCCTGCTTGTAGGGGTTCGCGCCCTTGAAGCCGGGCAGGAACGAGTGGTGGATGTTGATCGCCCGACCGGTGAGGTACGCGCACAGCTCGGGGGAGAGGATCTGCATGTACCGGGCCAGCACCACCAGCTCGATGTCGTTCTCCTCAACGGCCTCGATGACCCGGGCCTCGAACGCGGCCTTGCTGGCCGCATCCGTGATCGGCAGCGACTCGAACGGCACCCCGTAGAAGCCGACCAGGTCGCGCAAGGTGCCGTGGTTGCTGAGCACGAGCGGAACCTCCACGGCCAGCTGGCCGCCGCGCTGGCGGAAGAGCAGGTCGTTGACGCAGTGCCCGGCGGTGGACGCCAGAACCAGGGTGCGCAACGGCCGGCCGACGACGTCGATGACGGATGCCATGGCGTACCGCTCGATGATCGGCGCGAGCGCGGCCTGCAGCTCCTCGCGGTTCGCCGGGGACTCCACCTGCAGGCGGATGAAGAACCGCCCGGTGTCGGCGCTGGAGAACTGCTGGCTCTCGGTGATGTTGCCGCGGGCCTGCACGATCGCGCCGCTGACAGCGTGCACGATGCCGGGCTGGTCGGGACAGACGAGAGTGACGACCAGGTGGTGATGGTGGGCCGGCGCCGGAAGACTGGTGTTCATCGAACCAGATTACCCGGCGGCGGGGGTGCGGCCGCGGCCCGCAGGCCCCGCACGGCCCGCGCCCGCGCCGGGCGCGTCGCCGGCACCCGGCGTTATCGATGCCAGGGGCCCGGAAACACAGGGCTCCTGCTCGCGTAAAGCGGCGCAACAATCCCGCAATGTCATGGTCGCGCAGCCGAAACTCCAGGATGCTGAGATGGACGCAGGCAGCCGAGCTGCCCGACGGACCCGGATCGAAGCTCAGCGGAAGGCAGTTCCACCATGACCGAATCAACCGTGCAGGCGCAGCGCACCCGACCGACGACGATCACCGGAGCCGTCATCCACGGCAACGCCTGGGGCCGGGTGATCGGGTTTCCCACCGCCAACATCGAGGTTCCGGGCCTGATGGCGCACAGCGGCATCTGGGCCGCGATCGTGCACGGCCACGGACTGCCGGCCGAGGGCGCGCTCGCGGCCGTGTCGGTGGGCACCCGGCCCACCTACTACGGCGACGCCGGGCATCCGTTGCTCGAGGCCCACCTGCTGGACTTCACCGGCGACCTGTACGGCCAGGTGCTGTCGGTTGAACTGCGCCTGTTCCTGCGCTCGGAGGTGGCCTTCGTCGACACCCCGGCCCTCGTGGACCAGCTCGCGATCGACGTGCAGAACACCAGGGACTGGTACGCCGCCGGGGCCCGCGCCGCCGCCTGACCCTGCCCGATACCCATTCAGCACGCACTCGGCTAGGCTGAAGAGTGGTCGGTACGATTCTCACCGGCCCCGGGCGCGCACGTCGGCGCGCACCGCTTGACTTACCCCGCGCAGCCAGCCGTGACAGCCGCTGGCCTCGGGCAAGCGGCATCCTGTCTGTGAGCCACAGCACCCATGTCATTCACCGCGCCCATCTCGCTGCCAACCAACCTTCCGCAGCGCTCCAAAACCGCCCCCGCTGGGCCGTTCCCCTGGATCGGCCTGATCGCCCTCTCCGCCGCCGTGTTCCTCTCGGTCACCTCCGAGATGCTGCCCACCGGTCTGCTGCCCGAAATGAGCACCTCGCTCGGTGTCAGCCAGTCCGACGTGGGCCTGCTCGTGTCCTGGTTCGCCTTCACCGTGGTGATCACCAGCACGCCGCTGGCGCTGCTGACCAAACGGATGCCCAGGCACGGCCTGATCGTGATGGTCCTCGTGGTCTTCGCGCTGAGCAACATCCTCACCGCCGTCGCGCCGGACTACACCTTCGTGGTGATCTCCCGCGTGATCGGCGGGCTCGCGCACGGCCTGTTCTGGGGCGTCGTCGGCGCCTATTCCGCGCACCTCGTGCCCAAGGACCAGATCGCCAGGGCGGTCTCGATCACCATCGCCGGCGGCACGCTGGCATTCGTGTTCGGGGTGCCGCTGGGCACCTTCCTCGGCCACCTGCTGGGCTGGCGGCTCTCCTTCGTGGTGCTGGCCGGGCTGATGCTGGTGGGCGCCGTGGTGATCTGGCGCTTCCTACCCAAGGTCGAGCACTACTCGGCCAAGCGCACCGAAACCGTCACCACGGCCACCGGCACCATCACGACGGCCAAGCTGCCCCGCGACCCCACCATCGGCCCGGTGGCGCTGGTCTGCGTGATCACCGCGCTCACCATGATCGGCCACTACACCTTCTACACCTACATCGCGCCGTTCCTGAGCGACACCCTCGGGGTGGGCAGTGACGCCGTCGCACCGTTGCTGTTCGCGTACGGCATCGCCGGCGCCATCGGCCTCTTCATCAGCGGGGTCGTGTTCAGCAAGCGTCCGCAACTCGGCCTGGTGCTCGGCATGTCGGTGACCGTGGTCAGCGTGAGCGTGCTCGCCCTGTTCACGCAGACCCTGCCCGTCGCGATCGGCGCGTTCCTGGTGTGGGGCCTGGCCTTCGGCACCTTCCCGCCCCTGCTGCAGACCCGGTTGCTGCACACCGCGTCGGTCCGCATCCGCGACACCGCCAGCGCCGTGTACACCACGGCGTTCAACATCGGCATCGGCCTGGGCGCCTTCGTCGGCGCCTTCCTGCTCGCCCATGTGGGCCTGGGCACGGTTCCGTTCGTCTACGTGGGCATCATCGTGGTGGCGCTGGCCCTGGTGCTGGCCAGCGACCTCGTCATCCGCCGCCGCGCCCGCCCCGGCCGCGTGTAACTGTTGCCGCAACGGACAATTGCACCCGGCGCACCGGGTGCAATTGTCCGCACGGGCAGCAGTTGCGCGCCGCGAGGGTGCGCTAGCGCTTGCCGGTGCTCAGCGGCGGTCGCGAGGCCGCGATCTCGAGGATGCGGCCCCGGCAGGCGAACCAGCCGACCACGAGGGCCGGGATGATCAGGCCGAGTGAGCTGATCGTGAGAGTGCCGACCGGCCAGTCGAAGGCCATCAGCACGAGCACCGTCGCCAGGAACGCCAGCGTGAGGTAGCCGGTGAACGGCGCCCCGGGCATCCGGAACGCCGGCCGGGTGAGGATGCCCGCCTTGGCCCAGGCCTGCAACCGCATCTGGCAGAGCACGATCATGCCCCAGGCGCTGATGATGCCGATCGCGGCCATGTTCAGCACGATCTCGAAGGCTTCGTCGGGCACGATCGCGTTGAGGCCGACGCCGAGCAGGGTGACCACACCGGTGAGCAGGATGCCGCCGAACGGCACCCCGTTGCGGCTCACCTTGTCGGCGAACTTGGGTGCCGACCCGGCCAGGGACATCGAGCGAAGGATGCGGCCGGTGGAATACAGGCCGGCGTTCAGCGACGACAGGGCCGCCGTGAGCACGACGAGGTTCATGATCACGTCGACGCCGTCGACGCCGATCGAGCCGAAGAAGGTGACGAACGGACTCACCCCTGCCTCATATGCCGTGTACGGCAACAACAGCGACAGCAGCAGGATCGAGCCGACGTAGAAGACGGCGATGCGCACGATGACGGTGTTGATCGCCTTGGGCATCACCTTCTCCGGGTTCTCGGTTTCCCCGGCGGCGGTGCCGATCAGCTCGATGGAGGCATAGGCGAAGACCACGCCCTGCACCACGAGGACCGAGGCGAGCACCCCGTTGGGCAGCCAGCCACCGTTGTCGGCGATCAGGGAGAAGCCCACGGTGGCGCCGTCGACCGGGGTGCCGAAGATGACCATCCAGGTGCCGACGAGCAGGAACGTCACGATGGCGACAACCTTGATCAGCGCGAACCAGAACTCCAGCTCGCCGAAGACCTTGACCGAGAGCAGGTTGAGGCCCATCACCACGGCCAGCGCCAGCAGGGCGAACAGCCACTGCGGCACGTCGCCGAACGGCGCCCAGTACTTGCCGAAGAAGTTCATGTACAGCGCCACCGCGGTGACGTCGACGATCGCCGTCATCACCCAGTTCAGCCAGTACAGCCACCCGGTGACGAACGCCGTCTTCTCGCCGAAGAACTCCCGCGCGTACGACACGAACGAGCCGGAGGTGGGCCGGTGCAGCACCAGCTCGCCGAGCGCCCGCAGGATGAGGAACGCGAAGAAACCGCAGATCGCGTACACGAACACCAGGGCCGGTCCTGCGCTGGCGAGCCGGCCGCCCGCGCCGAGGAACAGGCCGGTACCGATGGCGCCGCCGATGGCGATCATCTGCACGTGCCTGGCCTTGAGGCCCTTGTGCAGGCCCACGTCCTCGTGAACGCTCAGGGCGTCGTCGATGTGCTCGAGCGGAGTCTCCTCGTGCCCGGAATGGTGCGCTGCTGCAGTGGTGGGGACGGGCGAATTCTCCGGCCGGTCAGGCCCGGTGGTGCGAGTGGTCACGTGGAGCATCCGATCTGGGGGTTGCGGCAACACTAGTAGACCGCTAGTACACGGTAAGGGTCTAAAGGCCCATTCCTGTAGACTCAGTCCTGACACTCTGACCGTAGAGACGACACTCTTTTATAGAGAGCCGGGAGGCCCCATGGCGACAATCCTCCTGGTCTTCCTGCTTGTTTCCCTGCTCACGCCCACGCTCACCCGACTGATCGGGTTGCGCGTTTTTTATGTCGTGGCCATTTTGCCCACGGCGGCCTTTGTCTACACCCTCACCCAGACCGGCGTGATCACAGCCGGCGGCGCGGTCACCCAGAGCCTGCCCTGGATCCCGCAACTGGGGATCAGCCTGTCCTTCCGGGTGGATGCGTTAGCGTGGCTGCTCGCTCTCGTGGTCACCGGTGTCGGTGCCCTGGTGCTCATCTACTGCGCCCGCTACTTCGACGCCGACGAGCCCAGCCTGGGCCGGTTCGCGGCGCTGCTGCTCGCCTTCGCCGGCACCATGTACGGGCTCGTCACCGCCGACGACATTCTGGTGATGTTCATGTTCTGGGAGATCACCAGCGTGCTCTCCTACCTCTTGATCGGGCATTACACCACCAAGCGGGAGAGCCGCGGTGCCGCGTTGCAGGCCCTGCTGGTGACCACCTTCGGCGGCCTGGTGATGCTCATCGGCGTCGTGATGATCTCGGTGGACGCCGGCACCACCTCCCTGGCCGCCATCGTCGCGAACCCCACCGGAACCCCCGTCGCGATCTGGGCCGTGCTGCTGATCCTGGTCGGGGCGCTGTCGAAGTCGGCGTTGATCCCGTTCCACTTCTGGCTGCCCGCCGCGATGGCCGCCCCCACCCCGGTGAGCGCGTACCTGCACGCCGCCGCCATGGTGAAGGCCGGCATCTACCTCACCGCCCGATTCGCCCCCGGCTATGCCGAGTCGCCGGGCTGGCTACCGGTACTGGTCACGATCGGCATCTGGACCATGCTCGTCGGCGCCTGGCGGTCGCTCCGCCAGCACGACATCAAGCTGATGCTCGCCTACGGCACGGTCAGCCAGCTCGGCTTCCTCATGGTGGTCGTCGGCTTCGGCACCCGTGACGCCGCCCTCGCCGGGGTGGCGCTGCTGCTCGCGCACGCCCTCTACAAGGCCACCCTCTTCCTCGTCGTTGGCATCATCGACCACCGGGCCGGCACCCGGGACTGGCGCAAGCTCTCGGGCATCGGCCGCCGCGAACCTGCCCTCGCCGCCATCGCGCTGATCGCCGTCGCGTCGATGGCCGGCCTGCCGCCGCTCGTCGGTTTCGTCGCCAAGGAATCGGTGTTTACCGCGTTCATCGAGGCCGGCGTCGCCGGCGACGGCTGGGGCTGGATCGCCCTGGCCGGCACCGCGGTCGGCTCGGTGCTCACCGTGGCCTACAGTGCCAAGTTCTTCTGGGGCGCGTTCGGCACCAGGCCGGCGATCAGCGACACCCCGCTGCACTCCAGCCGCTGGGACTTCAACCTGGCCCCCGGCATCCTCTCGGCGGCCACCCTTCTGCTCGGACCGTTCGTGATGCTGCTCGACCCGATGCTGGCCGCGTACGCCGACACCGTGCCCGGCGGCGGCGACTACCACCTGGCGCTCTGGCACGGGTTCGAACCCGCACTGTTGCTCAGCACCATCGTGGTGCTGCTGGGCCTGCTCATCTTTGCAAAGCGCAAACGCGTGGCCCGCTGGCAGGCCGCCGTGCCGGCCTGGGTGGACGCCGGGCACGGCTACGGCCACACCGTGCGATTCGTCGACAGAATCGCCGCCCGCACCACCCACCTCGCCCAGAAGGGCGGCCTGCCGCAGTACCTCTCCACCATCCTCGTGGTCTTCGTGCTCGCCTTGGGCGCCGCCTCCTTCGTCAACCGCACCTGGCCTGACGCCGTGGTGCTCTGGGACTACCCCGCCCAGGCGATCATCGGCCTGGTCATGATCATCGCCGCCGTGATGGCGGCCAGGGTCGGCCAGCGGATGACCGCGGTGCTGCTGGCCGGCGTCACCGGCTACGGCATGGTCGCCCTGTTCGCCTTCCACGGCGCCCCCGACCTGGCCCTGACGCAGGCTCTCGTGGAGTCGATCACCCTCGTGGTCTTCGTGCTCGTGCTGCGCCGGCTGCCCAGCCGGATCGCCCAGCACAACCGGCCGATGCACCGCCGCCGCCGAGCGCTCATCGGCGGCCTGGTGGGGCTGACGATGGGCACCATCGCGGTCATCGCCCTCGGCGCCCGCCAGGCGCAGAGCATCGCCGCCGAACTGCCCAGGCTGGCCGTGGAAGAGGGCCACGGCAAGAACATCGTGAACGTGATGCTCGTCGACATCCGCGCCTGGGACACCATGGGTGAGATTTCGGTGCTCATCGTGGTCGCCACCGGCGTCGCCAGCCTGCTCTTCGTCTCCGGCCGCAGCGAGCAGATGCCGCGCCTGCGCGAGTCGCGCAAGCGCCGCGCCCCGAAGAACCGGCGCCGGATCGTCGCCGACCCGCACGCGAGTTCGGCCGGGCATGCCGTCAGCCGGCAGTCCTGGCTGCTCGGCGGTCGCACCCAGTCGGCCGAGAACCGGTCGATCCTGATCGAGGTGCTGGTGCGCCTGCTCTTCCACCCGGCCATCATCGTGTCGATCTACCTGCTCTTCGCCGGCCACAACCTGCCCGGCGGCGGGTTCGCCGGCGGCCTGCTGGCCGGTCTGGCGCTGGTGGCCCGCTACCTGGCCGGCGGCCGCTACGAGCTCGGCGAAGCCGCGCCCATCGACCCGGGCAAGATCCTCGGCTTCGGCGTGGTGCTGGCCGTTGGCACCGCCGTCGCGTCGCTGTTCGTCACCGGAATCCCGCTCGAATCGGCCTACTTCGAAGCCGACCTGCCCGTGCTCGGGCACCTCTCCTTCGGCACCTCGAGCATCTTCGACATCGGTGTCTACCTCGTGGTCATCGGCCTGAGCCTGGACATCCTGCGCAGCCTCGGCAGCGAGATCGACCGGCAGAGCGAGCTCGACGAACCCGGCGACGACGACCCGGACCACCCCACCATTCCGGCGCTCGGCGACGAGTCCAGCGACGCGGGTGACGCCATCGGCTTCGACGCCTCGTCGGAGTGGACCCCGGCCGAGGCGCCCGCCGTGGGCACCGGCCCCGAAACCGCCCCGATCACCCAGCCCGCCGACCCGGCCGGCGACGACGCATCAGCACCGCTGGGGGGAACCCGATGAGCGCCTCCCTGACCCTGGTGATCGTGATGGCGGTGATGTACGCCGCGGGCATCTACATCATGCTCGAACGCAGCCTCACCCGGGTACTGATCGGTTTTCTGCTGGTGGGCAACGCCACCAACCTGCTCATCTTCATCATGAGCGGCCGGCCCGGCAGCTCGCCGATCGTCACCGGCACGGCCCTGGACGACTCCATGGTCGACCCGGTGCCGCAGGTGCTGATGCTCACCGCCATCGTGATCAACTTCGGTATCACGGCCCTGCTGCTCGCCCTGATCTACCGCTCCTGGTGGCTGGCGCAGCTCGGCGATGAAGGCGACAACCTCACCGACGAGCACGCCGCGGAGACCAGCGAGGACTCCGAGGCCGCGTTCAGGTCGTCCTCCGACGACGAGGCCGCCGTGCAGGCGTCGCTCGACGCCAGCGAGCAGGGCAGCGACGACGACAGCTCAGGCGCCGACGCCACCGACCGGTCCGACGAACGCGACCCGGCGACCACCGGCAGCACCGACCAGGAGGGCGACACCCGATGAACGTACTCGTGCCCCTCGTCGTCACCATCCCGCTTCTCGGCGCGGCGCTCGCGCTCGCGCTCGGCCGGCGCTCCCGCTACCAGGTGCTGGTGAGCGTGCTCTCGCTCACCTCGGTCGTCGTGATCAGCGCCATCCTGCTCGTGCTGGTCGACCAGAACGGGCCGGCCGTGGTGCACGTCGGCGACTGGCAGGCGCCGTGGGGCATCGTGCTGGTGGTGGACAGGCTGTCGGCCATCATGCTCATAGTGTCGGCGCTGATGCTGCTCGGCGTGCTGCTCTTCGCCATCGGCCAGGGCATCGTGGACAGCAACCGGGAAACTCCCGTGTCGATCTTCCACCCCACCTACCTGGTGCTGTCGGCCGGACTGTTCAACGCGTTCGTCGCCGGTGACCTGTTCAACATGTACGTGGGCTTCGAGATGCTGCTCTCGGCCAGCTACGTGCTGCTCACCCTCGGCGGCACCGGCGCGCGCATCCGAGCCGGCGTCACCTACATCATCGTCAGCCTGGTCTCGTCGATCCTGTTCCTCTCCGCCATCGCCCTCATTTACGGCGCCACCGGCACCGTCACGCTGGCGTTGCTGGCCGAACGCATCCCGCAGCTGCCCGGCGACGTGCAGCTGATCCTCGGCCTGATGCTGCTCATCGCCTTCAGCGTCAAGGCGGCCGTGTTCCCGCTGTCGTTCTGGCTGCCGGACTCCTACCCGACCGCGCCCGCCCCGGTCACGGCGGTGTTCGCCGGGCTGCTCACCAAGGTGGGCGTCTACGCGATCCTGCGCACCCAAACTCTGCTCTTCCCCGACAACCGGTTGCAGGTTCCGCTGATGATCGTGGCGCTGCTCACCATGGTGGTGGGCATCCTCGGCGCCCTCGCCCAGGCCGACATCAAACGGTTGCTCTCGTTCACCCTGGTCAGCCACATCGGCTACATGATCTTCGGCATCGCCATCGGCACCCAGGCGGCCATCGCGGCCACGATCTTCTACGTCGTGCACCACATCATGATCCAGACCACCCTGTTCCTCTGCGCGGGGCTGGTCGAACGCATCGGCGGCACCACCTCGCTCGCCCGGCTCGGCGGGATGCTCAAGGCCGCGCCGTTCGTCGCCATCCTGTTCTTCATCGGAGCACTCAACCTCGGCGGCATCCCGCCGTTCTCCGGGTTCCTCGGCAAGGTCGCCCTGTTCGACGCCGGCGTGCAGATGGGCGGCGCGCTCAATTACGTGCTGCTGGCCGGGGGAGCGGCCACGTCGCTGCTCACCCTGTACGCGCTGGCCCGGGCCTGGAACATGGCGTTCTGGCGGCCGCGGCGCGACGTGGAGAACTACGACTCCGCCATGCTCAACGCGCTGCAGGACGACCCGCACGACGAGGGCACTGTCACCACGAAGACCACGTCGCCGCTGATGACCGCCGCCACCGCCACCATGCTGGCTCTCACCGTGAGTCTGACCATCTTCGCCGGGCCCGCTTTCGACCTGGCCGCCCGCGCGGCGGCGAACATCGAGCAGCCGTCCACGTACATCGACGCCGTGTTCCCGGGAGGCACCCCGTGAGCCCGATGAAGGAACGCCTCGGCGGTGCGGTCAACCAGCTGCCGCTCTTCCTCGGCCTGGTGTTGCTCTGGGCGCTGCTCTGGGGCAAGTTCTCCTGGCTGAACCTGCTCACCGGCGCGGTCTTCGCCGCTGTCGTGTCGGTGGTGTTCTACCTGCCGGCCGTGCAGCTCAGCGGCCGGGTCAACGTCTGGCGCACGGCCTGGCTGTTCGTGAAGCTGCTCTGGGACATCGGCCGGGCTTCGGTGAACGTCGCCTGGCTGGCCCTCGGCCCCAACTACACCGCGACCAACGCCATCATGGCTGTGCACCTGCGCACCCGCAGCGACCTCGTCCTCACCTGGACCGCGGTGGCCACCTCCATCGTGCCCGGCTCCATCGTGGTGGACATCGAACGGGTCGACTCCACGCTGTACCTGCACGTGATCAACATGCGCGACACCGCTGAGACCGACAGGTTCCGTGAATCCGTGCTCGCCACCGAACGGCGCATCGTGATGGCGTTCGGCTCCCGCGAAGACGTCGAACGCGTCAACCGGGTGCAGAACGAGGAAGAACGGCTCGGCATCACGCCGGGCGAACCGCCCGAATTCACCAAGGGAGGCCAGTCATGAGCCCCATGGACATCGTCGCGATCGTCGCCGGCGTCATGTTCGGCGGTGGGGTGCTCTGCGCCATCTACCGCATCATCCACGGCCCCTCGGTGCTCGACCGGGTGATCGCTTCCGACGTGCTGGTGGCCACCATCATCTGCGCGCTCGGCGCCGAAATGGCGTTCAACCGGCACACCGACAACCTGCCGGTGCTGCTGGTGCTGGCCCTCTTCGCCGTGCTCGGTTCGCTCAGCGTCGCCCGCTTCCTGCCCGGACGGGACCGCGCATGAGCGCCGTCTGGAGCGACGTGGTGACCGCCGTGCTGGTGCTCCTGGCCGCGCTGATGTGCCTCGCCGCCGGCGTCGGCCTGCTCAGGTTCCCCGACGTGCTCACCCGGCTGCACTCCGCCACCAAGCCGCAAATCCTCGGCCTGATGGCCGTGACCCTGGACATCGCGGTGACCAACTTCAGCGTCGGCACCGTTACCCTGGTGGTCGCCATCGTGCTCTTCCAGGCGCTGACCGCGCCGATGGCGGCGCACCTGGTGGCTCGCGCCGCGTACGTCACCGACCACCTGCGCCCCGACCTGTTGATCCTCGACGAGCTGCGCGACGCACGCGGCTGATAGAATGGCCGGGTCGCGACTGGCGTAGCACGAAAGATGGGTCACCATCGGGGAGCGACTTGACACGGTTAGTGACCGCACGCCTGGGCCACGACACATCCATCGATAGTCTCAAGGAGTTCTCCCGTGTCCGACACTGTGCTTACCAGTTCCGTACCCTCCACCTTCAACGAGCCCCTCGAGGTCGTCGACCCCGAGATCGCCGCGATCCTCGAGCAGGAACTCGGTCGCCAGCGCGACTACCTCGAGATGATCGCCAGCGAGAACTTCGTGCCCCGCGCCATCCTGCAGTCGCAGGGCTCGGTGCTCACCAACAAGTACGCCGAGGGCTACCCGGGCCGTCGTTACTACGGCGGCTGCGAGTACGTCGATGTGGCCGAGCAGCTGGCCATCGACCGGGCCAAGAGCCTGTTCGGCGCCGAGTACGCGAACGTGCAGCCGCACTCCGGCGCCACCGCGAACGCCGCGGTGCTCTCCGCCATCGCCACTCCCGGCGACACCATCCTGGGCCTGGAGCTGGCGCACGGCGGCCACCTCACCCACGGCATGAAGCTCAACTTTTCCGGCAAGCTCTACAACCCGGTCGCCTACGGTGTCGACCCGGAGACCTTCCGCGTCGACATGGACGTGGTGCGCGACAAGGCCCTCGAGCACAAGCCGCAGGTCATCATCGCCGGCTGGTCGGCCTACCCCCGCCAGCTCGACTTCGCCGCGTTCCGCGCCATCGCCGACGAGGTGGGCGCCAAGCTCTGGGTCGACATGGCCCACTTCGCCGGCCTCGTCGCCGCCGGCCTGCACCCGTCGCCGGTGCCCTACGCCGACGTCGTCTCCAGCACCGTGCACAAGACCCTCGCCGGCCCCCGCTCGGGCTTCATCCTCTCCCGCGACACCGCGCTGGCGAAGAAGCTCAACTCCAACGTGTTCCCCGGCCAGCAGGGCGGCCCGCTCATGCACGTGATCGCCGCCAAGGCCACCGCGTTCAAGCTCGCCGCGCTGCCCGAGTTCAAGGAACGCCAGGAGCGCACCCTCCGCGGCGCCCGCATCCTCGCCGACCGGCTCACCGCCGACGACTCCCGTGCCGCGGGCATCGATGTGCTCACCGGCGGCACCGATGTGCACCTGGTGCTCGCCGACCTGCGCCACTCCGAGATCAACGGCCAGCAGGCCGAAGACGCGCTGCACGAGGTGGGCATCACCGTCAACCGCAACTCGGTGCCCTTCGACCCGCGCCCGCCGATGGTCACCTCCGGCCTCCGCATCGGCACGCCCGCGCTGGCCACCCGCGGTTTCGGCGACGCCGAGTTCACCGTGGTCTCCGACGTCATCGCCGAGGCGCTCAAGCCCGGCGCCGACATCCCCGCGCTCCGCGCCCGCGTCAAGGGTCTCACCGACGCGTTCCCGCTGTACCCCGGCCTCTCCCAGTAGGCCCGTCGGGTGGTGACGGATGTGTAGCCCTCGCGTGAGCGCATCCGTCACCACCCGCACCCGGCATCGCCTCATCGGCCCGTTGCGGCCGGTGTGCGTGGCCAGATTGGCGCGCGGCCCCAGGCTGGGGTGCGTGCGCGGCACCACCAACAGATCGGATCTCGCATGACCGCACTCACCCTCGACGGCGTCGCCACCGCGACCCAGGTCAAGACCGAACTCACCGAGCGCGTGCGGGTTCTGGCCGCCCACGGTATCGTGCCGGGGCTGGGCACCCTGCTCGTCGGCGACGACCCGGGTTCCCGCTCCTACGTGGCGGGCAAGCACCGCGACTGCGCCGAGGTCGGCATCGAGTCGATCCGCATCGACCTGCCCGGTTCCGCCACCAGCGCGGATGTGCGCGCCGCCATCAACGACCTCAATGCCGCCCGCGAGGTCACCGGCTACATCATCCAACTGCCGCTGCCCGTGGGGCACAACGAGAACGCGATGCTCGAGCTGATGGACCCGGCCAAGGACGCCGACGGCCTGCACCCCACCAACCTGGGCCGTCTGGTGCTCGGCATCGAGGGCGAGCTCAGCTCGCCGCTGCCCTGCACCCCGGCCGGCATCGTGGAGCTGCTGCGCCGCTACGACGTGCCGATCGCGGGCCAGAACGTCGTCGTCATCGGCCGCGGCCTCACCGTGGGCCGGCCGCTGGGCCTGCTGTTCACGCGTAAGGGCCTGGACGCCACCGTCACGCTCACCCACTCCCGCACCGTCGACCTGGCCGCCGAGGTGCGCCGCGCCGACATCGTCGTGGCCGCCGTGGGCGTGCCGCACCTGGTGCAGGCCGACTGGATCAAGCCCGGCGCCGCGGTGCTCGACGTGGGCATCACCCGGGTGCAGAATCCGGAGACCGGCAAGGGCATCCTCACCGGCGACGTGCACCCCGACGTCGCCTCGGTGGCCGGCTACCTCTCGCCCAACCCCCGCGGCGTGGGCCCGATGACCCGCGCGATGCTCCTCGCCAACGTCGTCAAGGCCTCCGAGCGCCTGCTCACGCCCTAGCCGCGCCTGCCCCTGCGCTCCGTGAGGCAGGGGCGAAGCCCGGGGCCCCAGGGTTCCGGGGCTCTCAGGTCGCGAGCTTGTGCAGGGCGGCGTGGCCCAGGTAGCTCTGGGCGTTGTGGCGGATGCCCTCGATCTCCTCTGGTGTGAGCTCGCGGCGCACCTTGCCCGGCACGCCGGCCACGAGCGATCCGGGCGGCACAATGGTGCCCTCGAGCACCACGGCCCCGGCGGCCACCAGCGAGCCCGCGCCGATGACGGCACCGTTCAGCACCGTGGCGGCCATGCCGATCAGCGCGCCGTCCTCCACAGTGCAGCCGTGCAGCACCGCGCCGTGACCCACCGACACGTCGCGGCCGACGATGAGCGGAAACCCGTCGTCGACGTGGCAGGAGACGTTGTCCTGCAGGTTGGAGCCGGCCCCGATGCGGATGGGTTCGGCCTCGGCCCGCAGCACCGCGTTGTACCAGACGCTCGCGTGCTCGGCCAGGCTCACATTGCCCACCAGAACCGCGCCGGCGGCGACGAAGGCGCTCTCGGCCACGTGCGGCCCCGGTCGGTCGGGCAGGGTGATCAGGCGGGCGGTGCTGGCGGCTGTCATGGCCCCACCCTAGCCATCCGGCAGCGGCCGGGGGTCTGAGCCGGCAGGCCCAACCCGCGCGCATGTCACACTGCCACTCAAAAAAGGGAAGAAGTGAGCTAAAAAGGACGGAACTCGCGAAAGCATCCTCCTTACCGGCCTTTGTCCTTTTTTGCGACCGAGCCGCCGACCCGGCGCCGTGCGCGGGGCGGATGGTTCGCCCTAGGATTCTGGAATGGTGAACACCGCGCATCCGGCCGTCGACAGAGTGCGCCAGGCGCTGAACGCGCACGGGCTCGACCCGGAGATCCGCTGGTTCGACGATGCGACCACGACGGCAGTCGCCGCTGCGGCGGCGCTGGGCATCGAGGTGGGCGCCATCGCGAACTCGCTGGTCTTCACCCTCGACGGTGAACCGCTGCTGGTGCTCACCTCCGGGGCGCACCGGGTGGACACGGCCTGGCTGGGGGAGCGGCTCGGCGGCACCATCGGTCGCGCGTCCAAAGACCTGGTGAAGGAGGCGACCGGGCAGGTGATCGGCGGCGTCGCGCCGCTCGGGCATCCGGCACCGATTCGCACCCTGGTCGACGAGGACCTGGCCGGCTACCCCGTGGTCTGGGCCGCCGCGGGGCACGCGCACACGGTGTTCCCCACCACGTTCGCCGAGCTACTGCGTCTCACCGGTGGCAGCGCGACCCTGGTGGTTGCGCCCGCCTCGACCTGAGCTCGTCAGTTCACTTCGCGGCGGCATCGGCTGTCGGTTGCTCGGCGGCGGCAGCACGCCGCGCCGCGATGTGCTTCTCGATTCCCCGCTCGGCGTGCTCCTCGGTGAGGTATCGGTCAGCCTCCGCTTCGATGAACGCACGCAAGTCGTTCTCGAGCTGCACGGTGCTCATTCGTAAACATCCCGCCCTCGTTGTCGAAACGAAGGCGGGATGTTTGCAAACGAGCGCGTCTCCACGCGCGGTGAGGCCGGCTCAGGACAGGCGGGCAGCCCCGGCCGCGGCGCGCACCACGAACATGTCGGGCGCCGTGAAGCCGGCTGACGCGAAGGCCTCCTTCACGGCCTGCTGCACCGCCGGGATGAGCGCGTGCGGGGTGAGCGCGATGGCCGAGCCGCCGAAGCCGCCGCCGGTCATGCGGGCGCCGAGGGCGCCGGCGGCGCGGGCCGTCTCCACGGCGAGGTCGAGCTCGGCGACCGAGATCTCGAAGTCGTCGCGCATCGAGGCGTGCGACGCATCCAACAGTTCGCCGATCGCGGAGGGGCCCTGCTCGCGCAGCACCCGCACGGTGTCGAGCACCCGCTGGTTCTCCGTGATGATGTGCCGCACACGGCGGAAGGTCTCGTCGTCGAGCGCCACGGCGGCGCGCGGCAGGTCGTGCACGGTGAGGTCGCGGAGCGAGGCGACACCCATCAGGGCGGCGCCCTTCTCGCAGGAGGCCCGCCGGTCGGCGTACCCGCCGGTGGCGTGCGCGTGGCTCACCTTGGTGTCGACCACGAGGAGCTCCAGGCCGGCGTCGTCGAAGCCGAGCGGGATGACCTCGGACTTGAAGCTGCGGCAGTCCAGGAACACGGCCGCATCGGTCTGGCCGAGCAGCGACGCCGACTGGTCGAGGATGCCCGTGGGCGCGCCGACGACCTTGTTCTCGG
The DNA here is from genome assembly GCF_052113745.1 of Cryobacterium sp. W22_MBD10_FK3. Taxonomy (NCBI): domain Bacteria; kingdom Bacillati; phylum Actinomycetota; class Actinomycetes; order Micrococcales; family Microbacteriaceae; genus Cryobacterium; species Cryobacterium sp. W22_MBD10_FK3. The sequence continues at coordinate 17,481 of NZ_JBGQOH010000004.1, read as the reverse complement.
CCAGCTGGCCCACCCGCACGAGCACCTGCTTGTCGAAGCCGAGGTTCCAGACCTCGTCGAGGGCCACGGCCGTGGCGCACTCGATCGCGGCCGAGGAGGAGAGCCCGGCACCGATCGGCACGTCGGAATCGATGAACGCGTCGAACCCGCTGACCGCCGATAGGTCGGCACCCTTCTCGCCGAGCGCCCAGGCCACGCCCAGCGGATACGCCGACCAGCCCGACACCGTCTCGGGGGAGAGCTCGTCGAGCGAGATCTCCACGATCTCGTCGGCGAAGGAACTGGCGACCCGCAGCATCCGGTCGTCCCGCACGGCCAGCGCCACAACGGCACGACGGTTGATCGCGAACGGAAAGACGAAACCGTCGTTGTAGTCGGTGTGCTCGCCGATCAGGTTGACCCGGCCGGGGCCGAACCACAGGCCGTCCGCCTCCCGGTCGAACCGGGCACGGAAGCCGCTCAAAATACTCTGGTCGTCGGTCACGAGTGGGCCTCTCCGGTGGTGCTGTCGATGGTGTCTGCCGCGGCATCCGCGGCGTCCGAGCGTGCGATCGCCGCACGGATGTTGTCGGCCGCCTGCTCGGGCGTGACGTCGCCGATCCAGGCGCCCATGGCGGCCTCGGAGCCGGCCAGGAACTTCAGTTTGTCTTCGGCCCGGCGCGGGCTGGTGAGCTGCAGCATCAGGCGGATGTCGTCCCGGTGCACGTGCACCGGCGCCTGGTGCCAGGCGCCGATGTACGGCGTGGGCGTGGAGTAGAGGTGGTCGATGCCGCGCAGCAACCGGCGGTAGAGCACCGCGAGCTCGTCGCGCTCGGCCAGCGTGGTTCCGGCGAAGTCGGCCACGTGCCGGTGCGGCAACATGTGCACCTCGACGGGCCAGCGGGCGGCGAACGGCACGAACGCGGTCCAGTGCTCACTCTGCAGGATGACCCGGTCGCCGGCCTGCTCGCTGGCCAGGATGTCGGCGAACAGGGTGGGACCGTAGCTCTCGATCGAGTCGATCAGCCGCTGCGTGCGCGGGGTCACGTAGGGGTAGGAGTAGATCTGGCCGTGCGGGTGGTGCAGGGTGACGCCGATGGCCTCGCCGCGGTTCTCGAACGGGAAGACCTGCTCGATGCCGGGCATCTGCGAGAGCGCATGGGTGCGCTCGGCCCACGCCTCGATCACGGTGCGCGCACGGGTGACCGAGAGGCTGCCGAACGAGCCCTCGGTGGCGGGGCTGAAGCAGACAACCTCGCAGCGGCCGACCGAGGTGCGGGTGCGGCCCAGTCCGATGGTGCGCAGGTCGTCGAGCCCGCTGGGCGCGTCGGCATCCTCGAGCAGCGGGCCGAACGACGGCGACTTGTTCTCGAATACGGCCACGTCGTAGTTGCTGGGCACCTCCGATGGGTTCTCCGGGGTGGACGGCGCGAGCGGGTCGAGGTGCGCCGGCGGCAGGAACACCCGGTTCTGCCGGGCGGCGGCGATGGAGACCCACTCCCCGCTGAGCGGGTCCTGGCGCATCCGCGCGTTCGCCGGCCGCGGTGCGAGGTCGCGCAGGTCGGGGGCCCGGTCGGGCGACAGGGTGGTGTCGGGGTCATCGAAGTAGATGAGGTCGCGGCCGTCGGCCAGGGTGTGCGGGTGACGCGCGATGCCGGCGTCGGCGACGAAGTCTGGGGTGTTCGGGAGGGAAGTCATGGCGGAATCCACGCTAGCCGATTTGCACAACCGAAACCAGCTCTTTCGTATTGAAAAGGGAGACAAACTAAGTGAAGATTAAGACATGGCCTCAGCGGAACATCCGACCGACCGGGACGCGCTGCCCGCGCACCAGCGCCGGGAACAGATCCAACGCCTCGTCGACGAACGTGGCTTCGTGCGGGTGAGTGAACTCAGCGAGACCTTCGGTGTCTCCGGCGTCACCGCCCGCGCCGACCTCGACCAGTTGGAGAGCGCCGGCACGCTCATGCGCATCCACGGCGGCGCGGTGCCGGCCGGGGTCTCCACCACGAGCCGGCCCGACCGGGAGTTCTCCTTCGAGGAGGCGCTCGCCTCCTCCGTCATCCCCAAGCAGCAGATCGGGGAGCTCGCCGCCGCACTGGTTTCCAGCGGTCAGAGCGTGATCCTCGACGTGGGCACCACCACCCTCGCCATCGCCAGGGCCCTCGTTGCCCGCGCCGACCTCACCGACGTGGTGATCATCACCAACGGCCTGAGCATCGCCCTGGCGCTCGAACCGGCCATCCCGCGCTTCACGGTGATCGTCACCGGCGGGTCGCTCCGCCCGCTGCAGCACTCGCTCGTCGACCCGCTCGCCGCCACGGTGCTCAGCCAGGTGCACGCCGACCTGGCCTTCATCGGCTGCAACGGCGTCGACGTGGACGGCGGCGTCACCAACATCAACCTGCCGGAGGCCGGCGTGAAAACCCTGATGCTCGCCGCCGCGGCGCGCGCGATCATCGTGGCCGACGGTGCCAAACTGGGGCAGGTGCACCTGGGCCGGATCGGCCCGCTTGCCGCCTTCGACACCCTGGTGACGGATGCGGCCGCCGACCCGCTCACCCTGGCCCCGCTCCGCGAGGCCGGCCTCGCCGTGCTCCAACCACACTGATTCGAAAAGACCACCATGCCGCTTGCCGCCGCCACCGGAACCCAATACGCGCTCAGCCTGCAGACCCCGCAGGGCCGGGCCACCGCGACGATCACCGAGGTCGCCGCGGGCATCCGCGAATACGCGCTGAACGGCATCGACTTGGTGGAGGGCTTCGCGGCGGAGTCGGTGCCACCGCTGGGCGCCGGCACGGTGCTGGTGCCCTGGCCCAACCGCATCCGTGACGCCATCTGGGCGCAGGACGGCGTGCGGCACCTGCTGAACATCACCGAACCCGCCCAGATGAATGCCATCCACGGTCTGCTCGCCCACACCGCATACAGGTTGGTCGCTAGGAGCGAGCACGAGGTGACCCTGGCGGCCACGGTCTACCCGCAGGCCGGCTATCCGTACCAGCTGGACACCACGGTCGGCTACACGCTGACGGCCGAGGGCCTGGCCGTCACGCACACCATCCGCAACGTCGGCGCCGCGTCCGCCCCCGTGGCGCTGGGCACCCACCCCTACCTGAAGATCGGCGACGTGCCCACCGGCGACCTGACCCTGCGCCTGAACGCCAGCAGCCACATCGACGTGGACCACCGGCTCAACCCCGTGGGCGTCAGCGCGGTCGACGGCACCCGCTTCGATCTGCGTGCCGGCGCCCGGGTGGCCGACCTCGACCTCGACGACGGCTTCGGCGGCGTTCTCGTGCAGAACGGCCGCGGCGAGCACTCCCTGACCGCTCCCGACGGACGCCGGGTCACCCTCTGGGGCGACGCGAGCATGGCCTACGTGCAGGCATTCACCCCGCGCAACTTCCCGGTGCGTGCCGGGGAATCGACCCAGCTCGGCCAGGCCGTGGCGATCGAGCCGATGACGGCCCCTGCGGATGCGTTCAACTCCGGCCAGGGCCTGACCTGGCTGGCCCCCGGCGAGGACTGGACGGTTCGCTGGGGAATCACCCCGACGGGTTTCGCGGGCTGAGCAACCCGGCTTAGGGTGGCGGGAGCGCCGCAGTTGCAGCGCCTCGCGGATTGACAAGGAACGACCAGACCCATGGCAGCACCCTCCCTGACGACTCCCGCCCCGCCCGCCCGCGCCCCGCGTGCACCGCTCAGTCCTGCCGACGAGGCCCGCCGGGTGGCCCTCGTGAGCATGAAACGGCTCGCTCTGGGCCTGCTGCTGACCATGGCCGTGATCTTCGCGGTGTCGTTCGCGCTCGAGGACCGCTACCCGTGGCTGGAGTATGTGCGGGCCGCCGCCGAGGGCGGCATGGTCGGTGCGATCGCCGACTGGTTCGCCGTGACCGCGCTGTTCCGGTATCCGCTCGGGCTGCGCATCCCGCACACCAACATCATCGCCAACCGCAAGGACGAAATCGGCGCGAGTCTGGGCGAGTTCATCGAGTCGAACTTCCTGTCCGACGCCGTGGTGCGCGGCAAGCTCGAATCCATCGGCATCTCCCGTCGGCTGGGCGCCTGGCTGGTGCAGCCCGTCAATGCCGAGCGGCTCACCGACGAGCTCGCGCACGCCGGCACCGGCCTGCTCGACCTGCTCAGCGACGACGACATCAAAGATCTGCTCGAGGGCGTCGCCCGGGAACACCTGCTCGAGCCGACGTGGGCGCCGAGCCTCGGCCGGCTCGGCGAGAACCTGGTGGACTCCGGCCGGCACCACGCCGCGGTGGACCTACTGGTGGACAAGGCGCAGACCTGGCTGCAGACCCACCCGGAGGCATTCGGAACCTCCGTGTCGACCCGGCTGCCCCGGTGGGTGCCCGGCTTCGTCGGTGAGATGGTCGACGACAAGGCCTACCGCGAGGTGCTCGGCTTCGTCGCGACGGTGCAGGCCGACCCCGGGCATCCGCTGCGCGAAGCCATCGACCGCTACCTGGCCGAGTTGATGGACGATCTGCAGCACGACGACACCATGATCGACCGGGTCGAGGTGCTCAAGCTCGAGCTGGTCGACAACGCCAAGCTGCGCGAGTTCGCCGGTGACGCCTGGGAGTCGGTCAAACAGTCGCTGCTGACCGCCCTGGCCGATCCGGACAGTGCCGTGCGCACCGGCATCACCTCCACGGTGCTCGACGTGGGCGGCCGGCTGGTGCGCGACGAGTCGCTGGGGGCCCGCATCGACCGCTGGCTGGCGGATGCGGCGGGCTACCTGCTGCAGAAATACCGGCACGAGATCGCCGGCGTGATCACCGAAACTGTGGAGCGCTGGGACCCCGCCGAGACCACCGAGAAGATCGAGTTGCAGGTAGGCAAGGACCTGCAGTTCATCCGCATCAACGGCACCGTGGTGGGCGCGCTCGCCGGGCTGCTGATTTTCGCGTTGGCGCAGGGCGCGGTGGCGTTGTTCGGCCTGTGAGCCATACTTAAGCGGTGGAGAACGGGTCGGACAACACCGAGGGCACTGCGGCCCCTGGCCCGACCACGCCGTCCACCGCCCGGATCGTCGACGAGGGCATGCTCATCGCCCTCTCCGCCGTGCGGATGGCCCTGAAGAACCGCATCATCGTCGGTGCGCTCCGCGACCACAGCGACTACGACGTCGAGCAGTACGCCGCCTTCGCCAGGCAGGAACTGCACGAGGTGGCGAGGCAGAACGACGAGGACTCCACCCGAGTGGAACGCCTCGGCTCCTACCTGTCGCGCACCACCGGGTCCGGCAAGGGGCGGGAGCTCGAGAACAAGCGCCGGGACGTCGTGCGGCTGGGCCGGCGACGCACCCTGCACGATCACGTCGCCGAGCGGCTGCGGGAGATCGCCGACGACGACGAACGGGTGGCCGCGATCGTCGAGAGGGCCCGCGCGGATGCCCTCCAGGAGATCAACGATGCCCTCGCGGCCCGCCTCCTGGCCCAAAAGGTCGACCCCCGTCAACCCGGCTACGCGGCCGCGCGCGCCGAGCGCATGCGGGCGGTCGGCGCGATCGACCTGGCCGGCCTGGCCAAGCGCACCCGGCACACCGACTGAGGCCACGGCCGCGCCCGGCCGGCGCCGGCGCATCCGTCACCGCGAAGACCGCCGCCGTTCGCTACGCTCGAAGGGTGGATACCCAGGCAATTCAGACTTTTCTCGATGACAGCGATTTTTCCGGCGTGGTGTTGGTGCGTGACGGCGACCGCACCGTCTTTGAGGCGGCCCGCGGGTTCGCCACCCCGCGCTGGCAGGTGCCCAACACCCTGGACACCCGGTTCGACACGGCGTCGATCACCAAACTCTTCACCAGCGTGGCCGTGCTGCAGCAGGTGGATGCCGGCAGGCTCGACCTCGAGGCGTCGATCCACGAGTACGTCGACCTGGGCGGCAGCTCGATCGGCACCGACGTCACGCTGCTGCACCTGCTCACGCACACCAGCGGCATCGCCGACGACGTCGACGAGGAGGCGGGCGAGGAGTACGACGCGTTCTGGGCGGCGACGCCCAACTACTCGCTGATCGAGACGATCGACTTCCTGCCGTTGTTCGCCGACAAGCCGCGCCTGGCGCCGCCGGGCGTGCAGTGCGAAGACTGCAACGTCGGCTACATCCTCGCCGGCCTCGCCGTGGAGCGGGCCTCCGGGCTCAGCTACCGCGACTACGTGCGCGAGGAGGTCTTCGCCCGCTCCGGCATGACCGACTCCGGCTTCTTCGACCGCCGCGACGCCGTTCCGCGGGTCGCGGAGGGCTGGGACCGGCGCGAGGACGGCAGCTGGGTCTCGAACATCTACAGCTCGCCGGCGATCGGCTCGCCCGACAGCGGTGCGCACACCACTGCCGGTGACCTGATGAACTTCCTCACTGCCGTGCGCGGCGGCCAGCTGCTCTCCAAGGAGTACACCGAGGAGTTCTTCACCCCGCAGGTGGAGTACGACGACGACGTGAAGTACGGCTTCGGCCTCGAGTTCGACCTCGACGACAATGGCGCGGTGCGCTCGTACTACAAAGACGGCGTCAACGCCGGCGCCAGCGGCATCCTGCGGCACTACCCCAAGAGCGGCCTCGACGTGGTGGTGCTCAGCAACGCCGAAGAGGGTGCCTGGGATCTCGTGGTGGAGATCGACGCGCAGTTCTAACCGCTCAGGGTCGACCCGGCAGGTACGTCAGGCCGTGGGCAGCGGGCAGCGCAGCTGGGTGCGCTCGCCGCTGCGGTCGATGTCGTGCTCGGTCATCGGGGCGCCGCAGAGCGGGCAGCGGGCCACCGGGCGCTCGGCAACGGGCACCTCGTCGTCGTACGGGCCGAGCGGCGGCGGGCCGATGACCGGCAACAGCCGACCGTTCAGCCACGCGGTGAAGCCGCCGGCCTCCTTGATGGTCGGTTTGCGTTTCTTCGCTGTCATACTAGTTAGTGTACTAACTAAAACCGATAGATGGTTAGCGCACTAACGAAGGGCCAGAGCATGACGAACCCGGTAGCGATGACGACCGAACCGAACGTGCTCGCCCTGGAGAACCAGGTCTGCTTCGCCCTGACCGTGGCGGCGCGCACCACGGTTGCCCTGTACAAGCCGATTCTGGAGCCCCTGGGTCTCACGCATCCGCAGTACCTGGTGATGCTGGCACTCTGGGAGAAGAATCCGCGCACCCTGCGCAGCCTGGCCGACGCGTTGCGTTTGGAGCCGGCCACCCTGTCGCCCCTGCTCAAGCGGCTCGAGTCGACCGGGCACATCCGCCGGCAGCGGTCGGCGACCGATGAGCGCGCCCTGCAGGTGACCCTGACCGACCACGGCCGTGAGCTCCGTGCCATCGCCGAGACCATCCCGGAGCGGGTGGCCCGCACCCTGGACATGACCCCGGATGCCCTGATCGCCCTGCGTGACACCCTCAACGAGGTCATCCGGGCCACGAGCGCCGCGTCCCACTAACCCGAACCCGCGGCGGGGTCGTACGCTGGCGTCATGCAGAAGATCTCGATCGTCGCCCTTGCCCGCCAGCAGCTTGCCGCCGCCACCGCGGCCACGAGCGGCCGTGCGGCAGACACTGTCTATGGCGGCCACGAGAAGGTGCTGAGGCAGACCGTGATCGGTATGACCAAGGGCACCGTCCTGGCCGAGCACGAGAACCCCGGCGACGCCACTGTTTTCGTGGTCACCGGTCGGGTGCGCCTGATCGTGGGGGAGGACTCCTGGCAGGCGCGCACCGGCGACCTGCTCATCGTGCCCAACGCCCGGCACAGCCTCGAGGCCGAAGAGGATGCCGCCATCCTCCTGACCATCGCGAAACGGCCTTAGCGCGCGGTCTGCGCGCCGCGGAGCGGTCAGCGCGCCGCGGAGCGGTCAGCGCGCCGCGGAGCGGTCACCGCGCCGCGGAGCGAGAGCCGGCTACCGCGGCGCGGCCGGCCAGCTCAGCGCGAGTTCGGTCGCCGCGGCGCTCGCCGCGGTGATGTCGTCGGTGCTGCCACCGTTCTGCGCAGCGGCCAGGCCCACCAGGAACAGGCTGAGCGGGGCGGCCGGCCGGGCCACATTGTGTGCCACGTCCCGGGCCACGTCCAGCAGCAACCCTGTGGGCACCAGCTCGGGGTCCAGGCCGAGCCTGGCGGCGAGGGCGGCCAGCCACTCGTCGAGCGCTTCGGGAGGGAGCGGGGTATTGGTGCTCATGGTGTCACTCCTCGGTGGCGGTGGCGGTGGCTGTGGCGGCGGTACTGGTGGCGGCGTGGGCCCCGGTCGCGGATGCGGCAAGGCCGTCGGTCTCAATCCTGGCACCGGCCGGCGCCGGCTGGGCCACCGGCAGCAAAGTGGCGTCGAACCGGCCGGACTCGGCGTCGATGGTGAGCACCCGGCCGATCAGTGGTTCGCCGGTTCCGGTGATGAGGCGGATGGCCTCAGCGGCGAGGATCGCGCCGGCTTGGCCGCGGAGCGCGCCGAGCACGCCGAGCACGCCGGGCCCGGCGTCGTCGACGGTGACGGCGGTGGCGGCCGCCGCATCCGCACCGAAGAAGTCACGCAACCGGGTGGACCGCTGGCCGCTGCGCCGGGGCGGGCTCGACCAGAACACCGACAGCTCGGCATTGCCGCGCGCCACCGAGCCCCACACCAGCGGCAGCCCGAGCGCGGCGCAGGTGTCGCCAACGAGGAACGGCTGCGGGCTGAGGTCGCTGCCGTCGAGCACCAGGTCATAGCCGCCGAGGATGCGCGGGGCGGACTCGGCCGTGAGGTCCTCGTCGTGCGCCGTCACGGCGGTGTCGGGGGAGAGGGTGAGGATGGTGGTGGTCGCCAGCACCAGGGCGTCCACGTTCAGCGGGCCCACGTCGGCCAGCCCGATCGTGCCCACCCCGGCCGCGGCCAGCGAGCGCACGGCGGGCGCGCTGAGGCCCGTGCTGCCCAGCACCAGCACCCGGGCGGCCGCGAGGCGGCGGTGCCCGAGGTCGTCGATCGGGGGCAGCCGCAGCTGCGGCAGGCCGCGCACCTTCGCCAGGCGTTCGGTTTCGGTGGGGCTGAGCGGGCCGGTGGGCTCGACGAGAGGGGGAAGTGCCATGACACCACGGTACGCGGCAAACGCGCCGACTCCGCCACCCCACCCCGCCCGCATCCTTCGCGAGAGCGGCCCTGTGGCTGCTTCAGTGGCGTGAGGCAGCCACACTCCCGCTTTCGCGCTGGTGCTCTTTCGCGAGAGCGGCCCTGTGGCTGCTTCAATGGCGGGAGGCAGCCACACTCCCGCTTTCGCCATTACGCAGGCGGGTTGCCCCACACCCCCGGGGGGAGGATTAGGCTCGAATTAGGTTCCGGCGGCGCCCCAGCGCGCGCACCGGCACACTCCCGAGGAGGGCACCCATGAGCAGAGTCACGGTACGACGCAAGATCACCCGGCTGACGGTGGGCCAGCCGCCCATCCGCCGCGAAGACGTGCTCGCCGTCGAGGAGCCGCTGGAGATGCGGGTGAACGGCCGGTCGTTGGCCGTCACCATGCGTACCCCCGGCCACGACGTCGACCTCGCCGCCGGATTCCTGGTCTCCGAGGGCATCATCACCGCCGGCGAGCACCTGGCCACCGCCCGGTACTGCGCCGGCGCCACCGCCGAGGGCGTGAACACCTATAACGTGCTCGACCTGCGTCTGGCTGCCGGCGTCGCCGCGCCCACCCCGAGCATGGAGCGCAACTTCCTCACCACCAGTTCCTGCGGGCTGTGCGGCAAAGAGAGCATCGATGCCGTGCGCACCAAGTCCACCTGGGATGTGCGCGCGGATGCGGTGCGGGTCGACGCCGAACTCCTCACCAGCTTCCCCGAGAAGCTGCGCGAGGCGCAGGCCGTGTTCGAGAAGACCGGCGGCTTGCACGCGGCAGCGCTGTTCGACGCCGGCACCGGCGAAATGCTCGTATTGCGCGAAGACGTGGGCCGGCACAACGCCGTGGACAAGGTGATCGGCTGGGCGGTCAAGGAGAACCTGCTGCCGCTCCGTGGGACCGTGCTGATGGTGTCCAGCCGGGCCAGCTTCGAGCTGGCTCAGAAGGCGCTGATGGCCGGCATCCCGGTGCTTGCCGCCGTGTCGGCGCCGTCGTCGCTGTCCGCCGAGTTCGCGGCCGAGGTGGGCCTGACCCTGGTCGGTTTCCTCCGCGGTGACTCGATGGTGATCTACGCCGGCGACGAGCGGGTCACCGAGAACGCCCTCACCCCGGCCTAACCTGCCCAACTGTTCCCCGAACGGACAAGTGCGCCCGGCACACCGGGTGCAATTGTCCGCAGAGGCAACAGTTATCGCGCGGCCCGGCCCGGGCTCAGCTCAGGACGGGCAGCCGATCCTCGTGCGGGATGAACCGCACGCTCATGGCCTTGTAGCCGGGGGTGTTCGACTCCCGGGCCACGAGCTCGCGGTGCATCAGCTGGTTGGCCTCGGGGAAGTACGCCGCCGCGCAGCCCCGCGGCGTGGGGTACACCACCAGCCTGAACTTGTCGGCCCGGCGCTCCTGGCCGCCGAAGGTGCTGATCACGTCGACCAGGTCACGGTCCGCGAAGCCCAGTTCGGTGACGTCGTCGGCGTGGATCAGGATCACCCGGCGGCCGTCCTTGATGCCGCGGTAGCGGTCATCCAGCCCGTAGAACGTGGTGTTGTACTGGTCGTGGCTGCGCATGGTCTGCAGAATCAGGTGCCCGGGCGGCGGCGTGAGGTACTCCAGCGGGCTCACCGTGAACCGGGCCCGGCCGATGTCGGTGGCGAAGCTGCGGGTGTCGCGCGGCGGGTTGGGCAGCACGAAGCCGTTCTTGTCGCGCAGCCGCTTGTTGAAGTCGTCGAAGCCGGGCAGCACCCGGGCGATGTGGTCGCGAATGACGTCGTAGTCCTCCGCCATCTCCTTCCAGTCCACCGGATGGTCGTCGCCGAGCGTGGCCCTGGCCATCCGTGCCACGATCACCGGCTCGGCCAGGAGGTGCTCAGACACCGGGGCGAGCCGGCCCTGGGTGGAGTGCACCATCGACATCGAGTCCTCCACCGACAAGACCTGCCGGCCGGCCGGATGCTTGTCATCGGTGTCGGTGCGGCCGAGCGTGGGCAGAATCAGCGAGGTGACCCCGTGCATCACGTGCGACCGGTTGGGCTTGGTGGAGATGTGCACGGTCAGGCCCACCCGCTGCATCGCGGCTTCGAGCGCGTCGGTGTCGCTGCAGGCCAGCGCGAAGTTGCCGCCCATCGACACGAACACGTCAACGTCGTCGTTCTCGAACGCCTCGACTGTATTCACCGAGTCCAGGCCGTGCTCGCGCGGCGAGACGATACCGAACTCGGCGTCGAGCGCGGCGAGCATCGCTTCCTTGGGCTTCTCCCACACCCCCATGGTGCGGTCGCCCTGCACGTTGGAGTGCCCGCGCACCGGGCAGGCACCGGCGCCGGGCTTGCCGAAGTTGCCCTGCAACAGCAGCAGGTTGATGATCTCCTTGAGCGTGTTCACCGAGTGCGGCTGCTGAGTCAAGCCGAGCGCCCAGCAGATGATGGTGGCGTTGGAGGCGGCCAGCATCTTCGCGACCACGCTGATCTCCAGCCGGGACAGCCCGGTGGCCTTCTCGGTCTCCACCCAGTCGATCTCGGCGCGGGCGGCGCGGTAGGCCTCGATGCCGTCGGTGTTGGCGTCGATGAACTCCTGGTCCACGACCGAGCCGGGCACCCGGGCTTCTTCCTCGAGCAGCAGGTGGCCCAGCGCCTGGAACAGGGCCAGGTCGCCGCCGACCTTGATCTGCAGGTATTCGTCGGCCAGCGGCACCCCGTGGCCGACCAGCCCGGTGGGCGTCTGCGGATCCTTGAAGTTGAACAGCCCGGCCTCCGGCAGCGGGTTCACGGCCACGATCTTGCCGCCGTTCGCCTTGCAGTCGGCCAGCGCCGACAGCATCCGCGGGTGATTGGTGCCCGGGTTCTGGCCCACCACGAGAATCAGCTCGGCCACATGGATGTCGTCGAGCGAGACGGTGCCCTTACCGATGCCGATCGTGGGGTTCAGCGCCGAGCCGCTCGATTCGTGGCACATGTTCGAGCAGTCCGGCAGGTTGTTGGTGCCGATCGACCTCGCGAACAGTTGATACAGAAAAGCCGTCTCGTTGGCGGTGCGGCCCGAGGTGTAGAACACGGTGCGGTCCGGTGTGGTGGCGCGAATCTTCTCGCCGATCAGGGCGAACGCGTCTTCCCACGCGATGGGGGAGTAGTGAGAGTCGCCGGGGCGCACCACCACCGGCTGCGAGATGCGGCCCTGGTTGCCCAGCCAGTACTCGGTCTTGTCGGCCAGGTCGGCCAGGGAATGTTCGGCCCAGAATTCGGCGCCCACGGTGCGGAGCGTGTTCTCCTCGGCGACAGCCTTGGCGCCGTTCTCGCAGAACTCGGCGGTCTTGCGGTGCCCGGTCGATTCGGGCCAGGCGCAGCCGGGGCAGTCGGTGCCGTTCCGCTGGTTGAGCCGCAGCAGCGCCCGCGCGGTGCGGCCGACCCCGGCTTGCGCGATGCCCCGGTCCAGGGCCACCACCACCGCCTCGAGGCCGGCCGCGGCCTTTTTCGGGGTGCCGATAACGAGGTCGTCTTCGTTGATGTCCTTGACCGGTGCGCGACGTGTCATGGGTCCATCCTGCTCCCCCCGAAGCAGCACCCGGTACCGCTCGCGGCACGGTTTCGGGGGTTTACCGGCTTAAACGGATGCTCAGGCGGCCAAGCCGTGCGCCCGTCGGCCGTCGGCGCCCACGTTTCCCGTGGCCACATCGGTGCCGTCGGGCACCTGGGTGTCCCGGTCCAGCCGCACGCCGGCGGCGATGCGCACGTTCCGGCCCACGCGCACGTGGCTGCCCAGGTGCGCACCGCCTGAGACCAGGCTGCCCTCGCCGATGTGCACGTTCTGGCCGATGAACACCTTGTCGCCGATCACGACGTCGTGGTCGATCCAGCTACCCGGGCCGACCCACGCTTCCCGGCCCACGCGCGCTCCGGACTCGATGTACGCCGACTCGGAAATGAACGCGCTCGGTTGCACGGTGGACTTGCCGGACACCCAACCGTTCCCGTTGGGGTGCCGGCGGTACTTCTCGATCACGCCGGTCTCGACCTCGACATCGATGTTCTTGCGCACTTGGACTCCTCTCGTGACGCTCCGAATGTGCGCCACCCTGCGCCACGGCGCGGGTTGCGCGCCTGTGACGGGAGACCAGCACACCAGAATGAGCGTCTACAGGGAGGGAAACACCGCATACTCGCAGGACATTCCGGGTGCCCGCTCAGTCCCGGCGGGCTGCCAGGGTGCATGCGGCCCGTTCTCGGCGCATCCGGTGCGGGCCAGGAATGCCGCGCTCGCCGGCTCCCGGGAGCGCATCGGGGCCGTGTGCAGCCCGGTAGACGGCTCTATGCTGCCCCTATCAACGGATTGGGGCTGGTATGACTACTGAGTCGGTTGCACTGACGAGCGAACAACGCCTGGGGCTGCTCAATCACGAGGTCGCCCGGTTCGCGCTGGAGGGCTGGACCGTCAGCAGGGTGAGCCGGGAATTCTCTCACCCGCCGGACACACTGCTGACGATAAAAATGTGGGCCCCGTCGGGCTCGAACCGACGACCCAAGGATTAAAAGTCCTTTGCTCTACCAACTGAGCTAGAGGCCCGCGGTTAATAACTTAGCGTGGATTGCCGGACGGTTTTTCTGACTAGCGTGGACGCATCCGCCAGAGACGCCGGCCCGATCCCGAACCACTCAACCAAACCGGCGGCATTACCGTCGCCGCCCAACCGAAACAGCCAGGAGGAGAGCGATGGCCGACGATTTTCACAAGCCCACGAAGTTCTCGGGCGCCAAGTTCGAGTCGCTGATGGGCGGCGAAGACCCCGCCCAGATCAGCCGGGTGGCCCACGAGACCGCTCAGGCGCTGATCAACCGGGTGCGCGACAGCCCCGACCCCGAGGTGGTCGACCGCCTGGTGGCGTACACCGACGAGCACGGGATCGACGCCGTCGCGGAGCTGTGGTCTCGGGCCACACCGCGCAGCCTGCCCGGCGCGCTCTGGCGCATCTACCTGGTGCGCCTGCTGATCCGGCAGGATGCCGAGGGCACGTCGTTCCTGTACCAGCGCGGCATCGACGTGGCCGTGAGCATCGACCCTCTGGTCGCGGGCGCGGCAGTGCCGACCGGCCCGGCCGAGATCATCCTGCTCGCCGACGAGATCCTGCGGGGCGTGTTCACCGGCGACTTCGCCATCGCCCTGGACCGGGCGGCCGCCTTCTGCCGGGTCATCGGCGCCGGCTGCGCGAGCGTGGCCGACGACCTGGACAGCACCGAACCCGGCCGGTCGTCCGAGCTGACCACGCGTGCGCTGCGATTCTCCACCACCGCCCAGGAGTTCGCCTCCTGCGCCCGGCTGTGGCGCAGCGACTCCCTCGAATAACCCTGCGGCGGCATCTGGGAATGAACTCTCAGCCGATGTCGTTTACACTTGATGCTGGCCGGACCGCAGTAACCCCGGGCTCCAATATTCGCCGTCTAGAACGGCCTCGCGCCGAGAGGCGTTCTGCGGTCCGGCCTTCACTCTGCCCGGCAGGCCCCGGGCCCGCCGCATAATTCTTCGCTCCAGACCAAACCAGCAGGGACTCGGTACCGAACCCTAAGCATGGAAGGGGACTGGACCTGACATGCTGGATCTCATGACTGCTGAGTTCGACCTCGACGCCTCGTCGACGGCGCCTTCGAAAGAAGAGCTGCTCGCCCGTGTAGCCGAGGGCGACCAATCGGCTTTCGGAGAGCTTTACGACCAGATCGCTCCGCGGGTGCTTGGCTTGGTCAAGCGCGTGCTGATCGATCACGCACAGTCCGAAGAAGTGACCCAGGAGATTTTCCTGGAGATCTGGCAGACGGCGGCGCGGTACGAGTCGCAGCGTGGCGGGGCCTCGACCTGGATCATGACCATGGCGCACCGACGTGCGATCGACCGGATTCGGTCGTCGCAGGCCGGTCGCGACCGGGACACCAAGATCGGCATCCGCGACCTCGCGGTGCCGTATGACCACGTCGCCGAAACCGTCGAGGTGAAAATCGAGCACGAGAGGGTGGAGAAGGCGATGTCCAGACTGACCGAACTGCAACGCCAGGCCGTGAGCCTGTCGTATTTCAGCGGTTACAGTCATCGTGAGGTCGCCGATCACCTGCACATCCCGCTCGGGACCGTGAAAACGAGACTCCGAGACGGGTTAATCCGTCTGCGAGACGAACTGGGGGTGGCGTCATGAGCGGCACCGACAAGGACAACGACCTGACCGGCAACGGTTCCATCGACAACCCGGCCGACCTGGCCGGCGCCTACGCCCTGCACGCGCTCAGCGCCGACGAGGCCGCCGAGTACGAGAGCTACCTGGCCCGCTCCGAGCAGGCCCGCATCGAGGCCGCCGAACTCAGCGACACCGCGGTGGCCCTCGGCCTGTCCGTGGCGCCCGTGCAGCCCTCCAGCGCACTCAAGGCCAACCTGATGGCGCAGCTCGCCTCCACCCCGCAGCTGGCCGCCCAGGCGCCGGCCGCGGCCGCCGAGCCGACTCAGACCGATGCCCCGACGGATGCGCCGCCCGCGGTCATCCCGATCGGCGCCGGGCCGTCTCGCTCCGCTGCAAGCACAGCGGCAACCGCCTCGTCCGAAAGCGCCGGGCCAGTCGACGGTGCCACTGAAGCTGAGAGCATCGCACCTTCCGGTTCTGCCGCCGACCGGGCCCAGCGCCGCTGGTTCCAGCGCCCCGCCGGGTATCTCGTCGCGGCCGCCGCGGCCGTCGCCCTCTTCGCCGGTGGAACCTTCGCCGGCCAGGCTATCTACGGCGACCCCACCCGGGAGTTCGCCCAGCAGCAGGCCGCCAGCCTCGCCGAGATCAACGCCGCCGGCGACACCCAGCGGGCGTCGACGCAGACCTCCGACGGCCAGGACGCCACGCTGGTCTGGTCCGGCGAGCTCGGCCTGTCCGCGATCATCGTCGACGACCTGCCCGCCCTCGGCGACGACGAGGACTACCAGCTCTGGTACATCGGCACGGCAGGTCCGGTCCCGGCCGGCACCTTCGACTCCGACGGTTCAGGCCCGGTCTGGCGGGTGCTCGACGGCACGATGACCGCCGGCGACACCGTGGGCGTCACCGTGGAACCCAAGGGCGGCTCCGAGCAGCCCACCACCGACCCGATCGTGGCCATCCAGAGCTGACGGCCCGCCCCGAGAGGACACTGGGGCCAGTGTTGCCCCGCACGACTGGCCGCAACTGTCCTTTCGCTCCAGTGCGCCTCGCCGAGAGGACACGTGGGGCCAGTGCTGCCCCGCACGACTGGCCGCAGCTGTCCTTTCGCTCGGGGCCTCTTGCGACACGGGCGGGCTCCGGGCGTGCAACGGGCGAGTGGGTAGGCTCGTTGCATGACCCTGCCTTTCACGCTGCTCATCGACCCGGAGCCGGCCGATTCCACCCGCACCGACTTCGTCGACACCTTCCACGAGATGGACTCCGCCGCCCCGGCGTTGCGGGTCGCCGAGCTGAGCACGCAACGCGGCGACGGCATCTTCGAGACCCTCAGCGTGGTCAACGGGCATCCGCAGGAGGTCGAGCCGCACATCAACCGGCTGATCAACTCCGCGCAGATCTGCGACCTGCCGGTGCCGAACCCCGCCCAGTGGCGTGCCGCGATCGCCTACGCTGTCGCCAACATCCCGGGCGAGGGTGAACTGGCCCTCAAGTTCGTGCTCAGCCGCGGCGTCGAGCACGGCCCCGCGCCCACCGCCTGGCTGCACGCCACCCGCGCCGCCGACTTCACCGCGGTGCGCGAGCACGGCATCAGGGTGATCACCCTCGACCGCGGCTACCCGCGCGGCGTCGCCGAACAGGCACCGTGGCTGCTGATGGGCGCCAAAACCCTCAGTTACGCCGTCAACATGGCCGCCCTGCGTGAGGCCAAGCGCCGTGGCGCCGACGACACGATCTTCCTCACCCACGACGGCTATGTCATGGAGGGCCCCACCTCGAGCGTGATCCTGCGCATCGACGGCCGCTACGTCACCCCGGCGCCGAGCGGAGCCATCCTGCACGGCACCACCCAACAGAGCGTGTTCGAATACCTCAAGGAGCACGGCCAGAGCGTCGAGTACCGCGACGTCACCGTCGACGAGCTGCGGGCGGCGGATGCGGCATGGCTGGTCTCCAGCGTGCGCCTGGCGGTCGCGGTGACCGCCCTGGACGGCGTGGAGTTCCCCCACGACCTCGAGCTCACCCGGTCCCTGAACGCTTCCCTGCTGGCCCGCACCGGCGCCTGACGCGCCCACCACCGCGAGAGCGGTGCTGTGGCTGCTTCGCGGGTGCCGAGGTGACCGTTCGGCCGCTTTCGCGAGATGGCGCACCCGCGAGGTGACGCGTCACGAGGTGACGCATCGCGAGATGGCGCATCCGCGAGAGCGGTGCTGTGGCTGCTTCGCGGGTGCCGAGGTGACCGTTCGGCCGCTTTCGCGAGATGGCGCACCCGC